>NZ_LWFU01001249.1:0-344 GCF_001635135.1 Oleiphilus sp. HI0080 | reverse complement strand
GAGAAGTCTTACAGTAAGACCTCGTTGAGCTGCGTGCTTTAGTGCCTCAGAAACGTGCTTGCCTAGGTGCTTGGATTCGTAAATATACACCTCCATGTCGATTTGAAATCGCGCATGCTCCATGCAGTGCTTGAGCGCTTTAAAGTACGACTCAGCATCGCTGAAGACGTTTTCAATTAGCGGGGCGGTCTGTTCAGCAGGATAGGGGGCGTGGTGTGAGGACTCCGCTTTCGCGGATGAGGAGTGATGAATTGAATCCTTATCGATCATTCTAGTCACCTACTCCTTGCCTAGGAACGGCTATTGGTATTTTTCAGCCGCTTGTTTGATCAGTTCCAGCATGG
>NZ_LWFU01001248.1:0-564 GCF_001635135.1 Oleiphilus sp. HI0080 | reverse complement strand
ATTTACGTGAGTCAAAAAGCGTACAAAACTCCAGCAGATGATCGCGTTTCGTGTGCTTGTCCGATTTGAGTTCAAGCAATGTTGCTAAGTGTGTCTTCGCTCACAAACCCTGACGCCCAATTTTCGGTTAACGAGTGTTACGTTAAACGGCTCTGTAGCCCTTGTCTGCTTTGGGGTTTACAGCATTTTACATTCTGAAACCGGATCATTCATAACGCTCATACAAGAGTACAAAACCATACCTCTCGACAACGGAAGGAACGCAAAGCGACTGCTGTACTGAAGTGCATTGAAATCAGAGAATCGGATGCAGCATGTCGACAATTCAGAATTTTTATCGTCTAGTGAGCGCGAGTACTTGTGCGCTTGTTCTAAGCGCTTGCTCTTCTGGTGCATATGATTCGACTAGCGAAGTGAACAGTCTTTCTGAAACGGGTGCTACCTCTCAGGGTCAGGGGCAAGCAGTTGCTGCTCAGTTAATGGATGAGGTTTGCCTCACTAGCCAACTTGATGATGAGTTATTAGTCGCTCTGAATGCGGCGCGTGCCCAGTCGCGTAGTTGTG
>NZ_LWFU01001247.1:0-722 GCF_001635135.1 Oleiphilus sp. HI0080 | reverse complement strand
GGGCTGAGCGTATAGCCAAAAGACAACAAAGGGATAGCTAGACCAGGACGGCGCCGGCGCATTGAAAACAAAACTATTTTGGATACTCTGCTTTAGAGGCCGCTAGACGGCAATCAGGCCACCCTGCTCTAGATGCAGTGCGCGATCCATTTTGGACGCCAAACCGGTATCATGCGTCACAACAACGAAACTTGTGCCGCTCTCGGCCCTTAGATTCAGCATAAGCGCTTGAATAGACTGAGCTGTTTGCTCATCCAAGTTACCTGTTGGCTCATCCATCATGACGACCCGAGGGTTGTTTACTAAAGCCCTTGCAATTGCGACACGCTGGCGCTCACCGCCCGAAAGCTCAGAAGGCTTATGTGTTAGACGAGCTGAGAGACCAACCCGCTCCAACAAAGCTGCGGATTGCTCTAGAGCCCGCTTCTTGTTAACTCCAGCGATAATCAGCGGCATCGCCGCATTCTCTTGCGCACTGAATTCAGCAAGCAAATGATGAAACTGATAAACAAAACCTAGATGCTGATTCCGCAAAGCAGTTATCTGCCGATCATTCGCGGAACCAAGATCAACACCACACAGACGCACAGCGCCGGAGCTAGGAGCGTCTAAGCCACCAAGTATATTCAACAGCGTGGTTTTTCCGGCTCCAGAACTACCGATAATCCCGACGGTCTCACCCGCTTTTAAATGAAAATCTAGGTTTTCAAAAATTGTCAGCG
>NZ_LWFU01001246.1:0-741 GCF_001635135.1 Oleiphilus sp. HI0080 | reverse complement strand
GCATTTCGTGCTTTCGGACGGTTTAGCGTTACGTGTAGCGCGTGTTCCTTTTGCTCAAGAAGCAGCGTTTCACATACTGGTAGCGTACTCATTCGCGCTCCTTACTTCTTACGTTTTGGCAGGGTGCCCATCAACTTACAGATAATGCCAAGCATGATTTCATCGGCACCACCTCCGATCGAGACAAGTCGAATATCACGCATTGAGCGAGAAACTGGGTTGTCCCACATGTAACCCATTCCGCCCCAGTATTGCAGACAGCTGTCAGAAACTTCTCTGCCCAAGCGTCCTGCTTTTAGTTTGGCCATAGAGGCAAGCATCGTCACGTCTTTCTTATTAATGTAACCCTCTACACCTTGATGCACCATGCAGCGAAGTGCTTCGATTTCTGTCTGAAGCTCTGCCAAACGAAAGTGAATGACCTGGTTGTCGAGTAGTGGTTGACCAAATGTCTGACGCTCACGGCAGTAATCGATTGTTGTGTTCACACAGTGCTCAAGACCTTTCAGAATGTTTGCTGCCCCGAACAGGCGCTCCTCTTGGAACTGGAGCATTTGCATCATAAATCCGGAACCTTCGGCACCGATGCGGTAACGCTGTGGAACTCGAACATTGTCAAAGAAGACCTGCGCCGTTTCTGAGCTGCGCATACCAAGCTTGTTGAGCTTCGGTGCGACCTCGACACCGGGTGTGTTCATTGGTACGACAATCAGTGATTTGTTTAGATGCACTTTGTCATCA
>NZ_LWFU01001245.1:0-570 GCF_001635135.1 Oleiphilus sp. HI0080 | reverse complement strand
CAAAGCCCTTTCAGCAAGTGGCACCGCTCCCGCTAGTGCCGTTTCTGAACATGAGCAAAAGCAGGTAAAAGTTCTTCAGCTGATTACAGCTTATCGTATTCGTGGTCACCAAGTTGCTAAGCTTGATCCGTTAGATTTGATGAAACGTCAGGAAATAGAAGATCTTGATCTTAGCTATCACGGATTGAGTGAGGCAGATCTTGATACCGAATTCCAGACAGGTAGCTTGGCGTTTGGTGATGAGACCTTGCCTTTGCGCGAGATTCTTGATGGTTTGAAAAGTACTTATTGCGCGTCTATTGGTGCGGAGTATATGCATATCGTTGATACCAAGGTTCGTTCTTGGTTTCAGGCGCGTCTTGAGTCCGTCCGTGGCAAACCTGACTTTGAGCGGGATACACGAATTCACTTGCTTGAGCGACTAAGTGCTGCAGAGGGTTTAGAGAAATACTTGGGATCTCGTTACCCTGGTACAAAGCGGTTTGGTCTTGAGGGTGGTGAGAGTTTAATTCCGTTAATCGATGAATTGATTCAGCGTGCAGGCGGTTACGGTGCGAAAGAGATTGTCAT
>NZ_LWFU01001244.1:0-219 GCF_001635135.1 Oleiphilus sp. HI0080 | reverse complement strand
GTCTGTCTGCGAAGTTGCATGCATTTTCTAGATGTATGCTAGAGAGCAATTCCGATTTTACTCGACTCGGTATGCCTTGAACATCGGGAATGCTCGATTGATAAAGCTTTGTTGCCCCAATACCATGCTCTACCAGTTTATCGACCAACTCATCTCGCATTGCCTTGTTATGAGCGAGTAATGGGAGGCGTAGCATACGTAATCCATCATTTTCTCTCA
>NZ_LWFU01001243.1:0-616 GCF_001635135.1 Oleiphilus sp. HI0080 | reverse complement strand
TTGATGTTGGGCGCAAATGCCGCGACCTGAAAGTAGTCTTCGACATCCACGGTCATTGCGTGCTTCATGCTATTTCCTTTGGGCTTAAGTAGTTGTCCAGCGTGCTCTTGATCGCTTCAATGTCGTTGGCTGTTACATCGCTATGACAGGGTATAGTAAAGAGTCTGTCTGCGAAGTTGCATGCATTTTCTAGATGTATGCTAGAGAGCAATTCCGATTTTACTCGACTCGGTATGCCTTGAACATCGGGAATGCTCGATTGATAAAGCTTTGTTGCCCCAATACCATGCTCTACCAGTTTATCGACCAACTCATCTCGCATTGCCTTGTTATGAGCGAGTAATGGGAGGCGTAGCATACGTAATCCATCATTTTCTCTCAGTAGTGATGTGATACCTAGCAGCTTAAATGTTGGATTTAGCTGCCCGATAATTTTTTGAGCGGTATCGCGAGGCTTTGAATGAAAGCTCTCTATAGCGTGGGGTAGCATAGCTAGGCGCATTGCATCCATTGCCTTAATAGATTGAGGGGCGTGATAACGCGTTTCTCCGATCGAAAGGCCGGGTATTTTAAGTAGTAGCGGATAAAGCGATGGGCGGATGATGAGGTTGTACGC
>NZ_LWFU01001242.1:0-666 GCF_001635135.1 Oleiphilus sp. HI0080 | reverse complement strand
GTGATGGTCAAACCAGGCATGCCCTATTTAGACATTGTTCAGCGCGTTAAAACGGAATTACGCGCACCGACTTTTGTCTATCAGGTCAGTGGTGAGTATGCGATGCACGTCGCTGCGTTTGAAAACGGCTGGCTCGACAAAGACAAGGTGATTCTTGAGTCGTTACTTTGTATCAAGCGAGCGGGTGCCGATGCTATTTTGACTTATTTTGCCAAGGATGCGGCACGGCTATTGAAAGGGTAGAGGGCATTTGTGCGTGTATGAGCTCTCAAGAAAGATCGTACTCTGCCTTTTGTGCGGCGTAGCAGGCTTGTTATGGACTGTGCAGGTTACGGTTGCTCAAGAGGGGGCGGTCGCAGAAGAGCCGCTTGTTCGATGGAGCGAGCAAGCTATGTCGCTCGATCACGAAAAACTGTTTGAGCGTTTGGGAGCCGACTTTGAGCGGCCATTGCGACAATTGGTCTTTGAAGAGATTGCGTTGCAAGAGGCGATGTTCATAGAAGTGTCAGAACGCCCATATGGTTACTATGATCCGGATGCCCGTTTGGTCGTCGTTCCCCTCTCGAATATCTATCGTGCGTTTGATGATCTGAAGGCGCGATTTCCTCAGCAAGAAGGTGTTCAGCAGTCAATACTCTCTGCGGCTTTGCAGTTTTATTTGATGAG
>NZ_LWFU01001241.1:0-795 GCF_001635135.1 Oleiphilus sp. HI0080 | reverse complement strand
CAGCAAACCAGCGCCTCCGCTCGCCCACTGTTTATAAAGCCCAAGCAAGAGATCGCTTGGCAAGCCATCCGCATCGGCCATATTTTCTTCCATCGCGGCTTTCGCAATCCGGTTTTTAACGGTTAGCCCACAGGGAAAAGTGAAATTTGAATAGAGCATTGCTTGCATCAAGAAACCTTATTTTTGAATTAGATTGATAGAGCAAAGAAACCACATTTGGACGATCGCACCATCAGAATAGCCTGCCACGCTCTGTCCATACAGAGCATAGCGACACACCGTGACAGTTGGTTATATCCGGCCACAATACCCGTCACCTCGCCTTTAATGGCATACTCGTAACCAGACATTGGACCATCTTACAGAGAAGCAAAGATGCAAATCGACTTATCGAGCAAAGAAAGCTCTGAGATTTACCATTTACTCACACAAACAATCGTCCCTAGACCTATCGCTTGGATACTCACTGAAAATAAAGCAGGTGCCGGAGAACCCTTTAATCTGGCGCCGTTTTCCTTCTTCAATGCGATGGCCAGCGCACCCCCAACGTTAGTGGTCTCTATCGGTAAGAAACCGACGGGGGAAGAGAAGGACACGCGAGTCAATCTTGCCGAAGGCGAACTCTGCGTTGTGCATATACCACAGGTTACGCACATGCAGGCGGTATCCGACTCATCAAAAACACTTGAGTACGGCGATTCGGAGTTAAAGCACTCCCAAATGGATCATTGCGATTTTGAAGGCTTCGCACTGCCAAGACTTGCCGATTGCCCCATTGCCTTTGGATGCAAAGTT
>NZ_LWFU01001240.1:0-653 GCF_001635135.1 Oleiphilus sp. HI0080 | reverse complement strand
GTATTCTGAATGTGTCGGCGAAGGATAAAGCGACAGGTAAAGAGCAGTCTATCGTGATCAAGGCTTCTTCTGGTCTTTCGGATGATGAGATCAATAACATGGTCAACGATGCGGAAGCGAACGCCGAAGCGGATCGTAAGTTCGAAGAGCTGGTCACTGCGCGTAATCAAGGCGATCAAATGGTGCACGCTACCAAGAAGACGCTAGAAGAAGCGGGTGACAAAGCGACCGCTGAAGAGAAAACCGCTATCGAAACTGCAATTGCAGAGCTTGAAGAAGCATTGAAGGGCGATGACAAAGATGCGATAGAGTCGAAAACTCAGGCATTGACTGAAGCCTCTTCTGGTCTAGCTCAAAAATTGTATGCTGAGCAAGCTGAAGGTGCAGCAGGCGCCGCTCCTGGCGGTGAAGAACAAGCTCAATCACAGTCTGGTGAAGACGTGGTAGATGCGGAGTTTGAAGAAGTAAAAGACGACAAAAAATAAGCGATAGCGCTTAGTCGGCTTGTTCAAGCTGTACGTTAACCTTAACGCGGAAGCATCGACTTCCGCGTTATTGTATCTAGTAAGCTTCTATTTCTGAGGCTGGAAGTGAAGAGAATTGGTGAATGACTCATGTCTAAAAGAGATTTCTACGAAGTCCTAGGCGTCGAA
>NZ_LWFU01001239.1:0-7839 GCF_001635135.1 Oleiphilus sp. HI0080 | reverse complement strand
CAACAAACCGCCTAACGGTATTACGTACCAAATTTTGAGTTTCGCCAAAATAGTGTGCATGAAGGTTAGCCATTTAAATTTCCGAAGGTGGTTGTGCTTATGCTTTGGAAGTAACTTACCGCAGACAATGCAGTGAAGCAAGCGGTTGCTTGGTTGTGTTTGAGGGGAATTGGTTCTCGTTGCTAGCAACGCGTAATTGTCATTTTGTTTGACGCGCCTTAGGCTTCCCTCTGGTTAAAAAGGAATTGAGCTAGTTGATGTCAGATTATCGAATTGAAATGCAAATCAGTAATGAAAATCAAAGTGTTTGTTTTGATAATTTTCCGTTGGAAAATTGTCGAGCGCCATACGAGATAGAATTACTCCCAATAGGAAAAGAAGCGAGAACTGCCGAGTGTCATTCGAGCACGGCAGCTGAAAAAGCGATTGAATCATGCCTGTTGGAGTTCGTAAAAAGCGGAGATTCTGCTTTGCTGTGTAAGCATGAATTGGTACTGGTTGAGAGCCCAGGTGTTAGTGAGATCTCTCGCAACATTACGCTTGTGCACCCGAAGAGCAACTCAATGTATGTTATCGGCGGTATTGGTTTGGTGCGGTTTGACTCCAAGCGAAAGGTGTTGACGCTTAATGACCCCTTACTTGATAGAGAATATGGTGAATATCAGAGAAAGCACGGGCGTAACCCGGGCGGGGTAATCTATGTTTCGGACGAAGGTGTGGAAGATGAAGATAACGCAACGCCTCTTGGTGTGAGTTATGCGACTAAGGGGCCTTATAGCCTTATTAGTAAGATAGAGAAGACAAAGGACGTTGCTCGGTCTGGAATTCGGACTCCTAGATATGTATGCGCAGGACGGATTACAAATCTCGATAAGGGTGAATGGGGGTTTAGTATCTATACAACGCCACTTCAGCCAGACTATCGTAGGAATCTTCGGCTTTACCTTGATTCTACAGCTAACTTCAAACCTGTTTTTATTGAGTATCTTTCGCGAAAGTATGCAGCATTATGGGAACTTCATTCTGGTTTAGGTTACTCGCATGGGCAGCCTACGATTGAAAATGCAGGCGCTATCTTGGTTTTTGATGATCAAGGGATTGTTCATGGTGATTGTATCTTAAAGGATATGGATACCTTGAAGCCTCTGCCAAAGTCCATGAATAAGAGTATTGTTGAAGGTCCGTGCCCTCAGCGTATCGGCATTAATATTAGAAAATCGCCGCATGTTGCTGCGCAAACTTATGACTTACAGCTTGCGGTCACTCAAGAGCTCAATATCTTACTTATCGCGTCACAGCAACTACCAACTCTGGACGTGAAATTTCAATTTTTAAAGTACCAGCTGTCTGTTATGTTCACGGAGATATGCAAGGCTTATCGTATCGTTGATGCTAAGCAGGCCCCAGAAATTTTAGAATTTTGTTTAACATATTTTGTTGGGGCGGTTCAGAGAGGGTTGAAATTTGACGCCTTCACGGAAGTACTTGGTGGGTTATTTGCAAACGCAGTTTTTGGGTTTAGCGCTCAGTACAAGGACCAAATTGAAGTGATTCCCGAATAACTTCCTTGTCCGATTTAGAAAAGGCCCTTTTAAGGCCCTTTTAAGGGCCTTTTTATGGACGTTGCAATGCAGGTGCCCCGAGTACTAAAAAAGCACGCGCACTCGCACTGTGCCACGAACGTTGCGAAGCTTTTCTAGCGCTAGCTCGCTGTATTCTTTGTCTACATCGACAACTACGTAGCCAACCTTTTCATTGGTTTGTAGGAATTGACCGCAGATGTTGATGTTGTTTTCACTAAATACCTGGTTGATTTCAGACATCACGCCAGGCACGTTTTCGTGAATATGAAGCAGTCTGTGGTAGCCGGGGTGTGCAGGCAACGCAACTTCTGGGAAGTTTACAGAGGTGACTGAGGTACCCGTGTCGCTGTAGGTTGCCAATTTTTCGCCAACTTCCAAGCCGATATTGGCTTGTGCTTCCATTGTACTCCCTCCGACGTGTGGAGTGAGGATAACGTTATCGAACTCGCGAAGAGGCGATAGAAATTCTTCATCATTGGACTTTGGTTCAACAGGGAATACATCGATGGCTGCGCCAAGCAACTTCTTATTTTTTAAAGAAGTGCAAAGTGCCTCGATATCAATCACGGTGCCTCGGGCGGCATTGATTAAGATTGCGTCTTGCTTCATTTGAGCAAGTTCTGCCTCGCCAATCATGTTCTGTGTCGCTTGCGTCTCTGGGACGTGCAGACTAACGATATCGGACATCTCGAACAGATCTTTCAGGCTATCGACCTGACGGGCGTTGCCAAGAGGGAGTTTGGTAATGACGTCATAGAAATACACTTTCATGCCAAGAGACTCAGCAAGGACGCTCAGCTGGCTGCCGATACTACCGTAGCCAACGATGCCCAGCTTTTTACCACGAATTTCGTAGCTGTTTGCGGCTGATTTCAACCAAACACCACGATGCGCTTTCGCATTTTTGTCAGGAACGCCGCGGAGCAATAAGATGGCTTCTGCTAAAACGAGCTCAGCCACGCTTCGCGTATTTGAATAGGGTGCGTTAAATACGGCTACGCCGTGGCGTGTCGCCGCCTCAAGATCAACTTGGTTCGTCCCAATACAAAAACAACCTACGCCAATGAGCTTCTCTGCTGCTGCGAAAACTTCTTCTGTAAGCTGGGTGCGTGAACGAATGCCAACGAAGTGCGCGTCTTTGATCTTCTCAATAAGATCTTCCTGCGAAAGAGAAGTTTTTAAATACTCAATGTTGGTGTAGCCAGCTTTGTTTAGTGTTTCGACGGCGGATTGGTGAACACCCTCCAACAGTAGAAAACGTATTTTTGCTTTGTCTAAAGACGTAGTTGCCATGAGCTCCTGATACCCTTATGTTGCAGTGCTCGCGTTGATTTTTTGTTGATCACGCGAAGCGACAATAATGAGAGGGCGCATATTCTATCATAACTCCGTGTGGCGGTAGCTATTCTGCTCTGCGAATGGCACTGTTTCTCGGTAAATAATTAATATTCATAGCGCATATTTAAGCGAAGCCTTCGCGAGGTGCATTACTGCTAGAGATGTGTACAATCTGGCGAATATTTTTAACGCGGTAGATAGAGGTTTACATGGCAACTCGCGATGACGTTTTACTGGCACTCGAGGCTGTTCTGGATGAGGGTAAGTTAAGAACTGACTCTGATTCGCTTGAAAGTCACGGCAAAGACTGGACAAAGATGTATGAGGTGGCGCCGTTAGCGATCGCTTTCCCGAGAAGTACTGAACAGGTTCAAGCCATTGTGAAACTTGCGAACGAGTTAGAATTTTCGATTGTACCATCTGGTGGCCGGACTGGTTTAAGCGGTGGAGCGGTTGCCTCGAACGGCGAAGTGGTGATTAGTTTTGATTACATGAACCAGATCGTTGACTTTAGTGCGAGCGATCGAAGCGTCAAGGTACAAGCGGGTGTGATTACGCAGCAGCTTCAGGATTTTGCAGAGGAGCAGGGATTGTATTACCCGGTGGACTTTGCCTCTGCTGGTTCGAGTCAGATTGGCGGCAACCTTGCGACCAATGCCGGCGGGATCAAAGTGATCAAATATGGCATGTCTCGTGATTGGGTATTGGGATTGACCGTTGTTACCGGGGCAGGCGAGATTCTAAATCTGAATTCCGACTTGCTTAAGAACAACACGGGGTATGACCTGCGGCACTTGTTTATTGGTGCTGAAGGTACCCTTGGCCTGATTACCGAGGCAACGATGCGATTGACCCGCCAACCAGACAATCTTACCGTGCTTGTTCTTGGCCTGAACGATATAACAAATACGATGGATGTGCTGAAGGCCTTCCAAAGCAAACTCGACCTGACTGCGTATGAGTTTTTCTCTCACGAAGCAATGGGGCACGTTCGAGCACATGCTGATGTGCCAGCTCCTTTTGAAAGTTCGGCGCCATATTATGCGTTACTCGAGTTCGAATGCACCACCGAGCAGGTTATGGACTCCGCAATGGAGTTGTTCGAACATTGTGTTGAAAACGAATGGGTAGTTGATGGCGTCATTAGTCAAAGCGAAACGCAAGCAAACAATTTATGGCGTCTACGCGAAGGTATTTCGGAGTCCATTGCCCCTAGAACGCCATACAAAAACGATATTAGCGTCGTTGTATCAAAGGTTCCCCAGTTTCTGACAGAAATTAACGATGTGGTGACCAAGCACTACCCAGATTTCGAAATCATTTGGTTTGGTCACATCGGAGATGGAAATCTCCACCTAAATATACTTAAGCCAGTTGACCTCGCAAGGGATGAGTTCTTTGCAAAGTGCGTAAAAGTGAACAAGTGGGTGTTTGATATCGTAGAGAAGTATAACGGCAGTGTTTCGGCAGAGCACGGCGTAGGCCTTGTTAAGAAAGATTATTTGCGCTATACGCGTAGTGACGCAGAGATAGCCCTAATGAAGGGCATAAAGCAGGTTTTTGATCCTAAAGGCGTGATGAACCCCGGCAAGATATTCGATTGAGGCGTCGGTGTGTTGTAAATCAAACCTCATGTAGTTTTGGTTTTAGTTGCCACTTTGCTGTCATTAATTGAAAAAGGAATGGATGTTGTACTCAGTAGTTTTGTTGGATGAAACAAAATTCGACGCTCCTTGCTCTAAGGTAGTATGCGTCGGGCGAAATTATGCAGAACACGCTCGCGAGCTTAATAATCCGATTCCCAGCTCTCCAATTTTGTTCATAAAGCCTGAGTCGAGTATTCAGGACCAAAGTATTCTAAAGATCCCGCGCGACGGCATCCACTATGAAACTGAGTTGGCTATCTTAATTGGGGAGCCTGGATTAAGCGGTTCAGGGCGCGTCAAACCTGAGATTGCGGGTATTGGCTTAGCGCTTGATCTTACGGATAGGGAGCTGCAATCGCAGTTAAAGGAGAAGAGCCATCCGTGGGAGCGCGCTAAAGCGTTCGATGGCGCCGCTTACCTCACCCGATTTATTCGTTTTGATAACCAGAATCTTGCGAATATTCGGTTCTCTCTCAATCTTAACGGGGATACGGTGCAGCTTGGTGCCTCGTCCGATATGCTTTTTGATATTGAAACCTTGTTAACGGAGATCGCGACTACGTTCACCCTGCGCAAGGGAGATGTGGTGTTGACCGGAACTCCAAAGGGCGTTGGAACGTTAAAAAATAACGACACTTTACTTCTCCGCTTAGAATGCGGCTCTTCCGAGCATGACTTTGATCCAATCAGAGTAGCGACTCGTGGCGTCTAATAAAACTCCTGCAAAGAGCAGAACAAAACGCTTTTTTAAGCTAGCGGGTATGACCGCTAGCGTAGCGACACGTTACGCTGGCGAAAAAATTAAAGACGTTGTTCAAGATGAGAAAACGCGTAAAGACAGTAAGTCAGTTGCTTATGGAAAAATGGCGGAGGACATCACCGAGACCTTAGGTGAGTTGAAAGGCGCTGTGATGAAGGTGGGGCAAATTGTCTCGCAAACGCAGGATTTTTTGCCGGCTGAATTTTCTGAGGCCTTAAAGAAGCTCCAAAAAGAAGCGCCACCGGTAGATTTTAAAGTTATTAAACAGCAGGTAGAGAGTGAGCTTGGCGATTCGCTACCGATCTTGTTTCAATCGTTTGACGAAAAACCTTATGCCGCGGCATCCATTGGTCAAGTGCACCGAGCCGTCACGCATGATGGTAAGGACGTGATCGTTAAAGTTCAGTATCCGGGCGTTGCTCGTTCGGTAAACTCTGATTTAAAACAGTTAAAGCTTACGTTGAAACTTGGCGGCTTACTCAAAATGCCGAAAGAAAGTGTAGATCGGCTGTTTAGTGAGCTTCAAGAGCGCCTTAACGAAGAGCTGGACTATGAGCTAGAGGCGCAGAACCTAAAAATGTTTCATGATTTTCATCGTGAAGATCAGCACATAGTGATTCCCGAAGTTTTGGACAGCCTTTCGACTGCGCGCGTTATAACGCTCGAGTTCGTTGAAGGGGATTCAATCGATGAGCTCCATGAATTGGGGTACACAGACCAGGAGCGCGAAAAGCTCGCCAACAAGCTATTCGATATGCTAGGCAACCAGTTGTTTGTTTTTGGTTGTATTCATGGCGACCCGCATCCTGGCAATTTCGCGTTCCGAAAAGATGGCACGGTTGTGGTCTATGACTTTGGGTGTGTGAAAAGCCTCAAGCCGGAGATTGTTCAAGCATATCGAGATGCGGTCGTGTTTAGTATTGACGAAGCCTACGCATTGGTTGACGAAGCGCTGATTCGACTTGGTGCTCGTGTCGCAAACAAGCCAAGCCCCGGCGCCGATTACTACAAAGTTTGGCGAGATATCTTTTTTAAACCGTTTATGGGCGAATCATTTGATTATGGCGCTGCACAACTGCATATAGAAAGCGCCAAACACACGGGTTTATTTTTTAAACATCTTGAGTTGTTTCAGCCCCCTGTCGACAGCCTTTATATAGACCGAATGGTGAGCGGGCATTACTGGATACTCAAGAGCATGAAGGCGTCCGCGAATTTTCGTTCAGCCCTAGACGAACATTTGTTCTCAAGTCGCTATACTAACCAACAACAATAACTCTTTAAGTAAAATAATCAGATGACGATTGCGCTTATATTGGGTGCGTATTTTGCTGGTCTCTTAGCAAAACAGTTCAGCTTCCCCCCTTTGGTCGGTTATTTATTTGCCGGCTTCGCCCTGCATTTAGCTGGCTTCAATTTAACGGCTGATGTCCAGCTTATAGCGGATCTTGGCATTACCCTCATGCTGTTCACCATCGGTTTAAAGATAAACATAAAAGACCTTGTCGCGCGCCAAGTATGGGGGTCAGCGCTGAGCCACATGGGCCTTTGGATGGTCGCTTGTTTGTTAATCAATGGGGCAATGGGGGCACTTGGCCTCTTACTCTTTGATTTGACCATGCTCGAAACGGCCATACTCATCTTTGCATTGAGTTTTAGTAGTACGGTCTGTGTTATCAAGGTGCTTGAGGAGGCCGGCGAAATTCGGAGTCGCCAAGCTACGATATCTGTAGGCATACTCATTATTCAAGATTTAGTTGCCGTTGGGTTTTTGGTTGTTGCAACGGGAGTTTTACCTAGCCCTTGGGCAGTCTTGCTTCTTTTGTTACCTCTTATTCGTCCACTGCTCGATAAAATTCTTGCTGCTACCGGGCACGGCGAGCTATTGCCACTAGCCGGGCTAATGCTCGCTCTAGGCGCGTATGCTTTGTTTGAGCTAGTGAGTGTAAAAGGGGATTTTGGCGCCTTAATAGTGGGCATGGTTGTTGCGACGAGCCCAAAGGCGAGCGAACTCTATAAATCGTTAATCAGCTTTAAAGACCTGTTCCTAATCGCGTTCTTTTTGAGTATAGGTTTGAGTGCGTTACCAGACTCGTACATGTTGTTCTTGGCATCTCTTTTGTTACTTTTGCTGCCTCTCAAGTTCCTCTTATTTTATTGTGTCTTAAGTCTTTTGGCGTTTAGAGCGAGAACCGCATTTTTGTCTGCATTGCTTTTAGCGAACTTCAGTGAGTTTGGTCTGATCGTGGTCGCGCTTAGTGTTAAAGAAGGCTTGCTGGATCAAGTCTGGCTTGTCGTACTCGCCATTACGGCAGCGCAATCGTTTGTCATTACCTCGCTTCTCTATAAAAACGCTCACGTGTTTTACGCGCGACTATCGCCGTTCTTACTGCGCTTTCAAAGGCAGAAGGCGACCGATTCTTCCACCATTCAAAAGGTGCCAGGAGCAAATGTGCTGGTAATTGGCATGGGACGGGTAGGGCGTGGTGTCTGTGAATCGCTTGAACGCCAG
>NZ_LWFU01001238.1:0-437 GCF_001635135.1 Oleiphilus sp. HI0080 | reverse complement strand
CTTTTGAAAAGCCAACAAACCTAGGCAAATCACTGCTGATCTAGTTGCACCAATACTGCCATTCCCATCTAATATAAGCTTACCTGCAAATCAAAGAGAACGTCTGTGTTCATTCCTAAAGTATTTAAAGTCGATTGTCGTGATCAAATGTTCGCACTGATCAAAGAGCACCCGCTTGCTACGCTCGTATGCAATACCAAAGCAGGTTTGGAGGCTAATCACCTACCCATGCTCGTTGAAGAACGCGATGGGAAGATCTTGCTTATTGGCCACATTGCGAAGGCGAACCCACTGCACCAAAACATAGCGAACGGCACTAAGGTATTAGTCACCTTTCAGGGCCCACAAGCCTATATATCTGCAAGTTACTACCCCAACAAACAGCGTGACCATAAAATTGTACCAACGTGGAATTACACCGCCGTCCATGTAAGCGG
>NZ_LWFU01001237.1:0-608 GCF_001635135.1 Oleiphilus sp. HI0080 | reverse complement strand
CTGCAGGGGCCAATATCAGCGTTAATGCAGCGACTAATAAGGGCTCCACAGACACAGAAAGCGATAAATATGACTATGATGTCATTGTCATTGGTGGCGGTTTCGCTGGAGTTACCGCGGCTCGAGAACTTAGGCAAGCCGGGTTATCAGTATTGATATTAGAGGCCCGCAATCGCCTTGGCGGACGCACATTTACGGTAAAGCGCGATGGAAAACTGTTTGAGCTCGGTGGTGCCTGGGTTCACTCCACTCAACCTAACGTTTTTGCTGAGATTAATCGCTACAATTTACCATTAGTGGATTCCACCCCCGGAACGATTCCCAACTTACTGTGGTGGGACGGAGACGAAGCCCGCGATGCAGGCATGAGCGGTATCCCACCACTGATTAAAATGGCTGTCTGTGAGAACAATGCTCCCGAAAGTGAGCCATCCCCTCCGCTGGCTACCTATCAAGGCTTTGCCATTGCCAATGAACAGATGCACCAATTTCACGACGGCGCCACTCACTCCTTTCCTCTGCCCTACGATCCTTTCAGCACCGATAATTGGCATAACGCTGACACCCTATCGGTTCGCGATCGTCTCAATCAAATGGACCTGTCGCCT
>NZ_LWFU01001236.1:0-240 GCF_001635135.1 Oleiphilus sp. HI0080 | reverse complement strand
GAAATCCTACGGCTCGAAACTTCAATATCTTGAACTCAAACAAGAACTCATCGAAGAGCAGCAAGATCTTGCCGTGCAACAAGCACGACTGAATCAGCTCAAGCAATCCGAGCAAAGCATCAGCACACAGCAAACGCTCTATCTCGCTGAAAAACGCAAACAAACATTGGCTGAGCAAAACGCCTTACAAGTCCAAAGCGATGCCTTGTCCCAGCAAGTGACCAAAGCAGAACAGCGCTT
>NZ_LWFU01001235.1:0-750 GCF_001635135.1 Oleiphilus sp. HI0080 | reverse complement strand
TCGTAGAGCAAGGCCAAGTGCTGATAGAGCTTGATGCTCAACTCGCGAAAGCCGAGTACGAAAGCCTCAAAGCGGAGCTGGCTGGTGTGCGCCAAAACCTGCAGCGTTTGGAGCTATTATCCGAGTTTCTTAGCTCAGCGAACATTGCCCCGGGGTCTGACCCCAATGCATTGGGGTCAGACCCCGCAGTAGAAGAATTGCCTCATCCACTATCCACGCAGCCACTATCCACTCAACCACTATCTACTCAACAACACGCGCAACTTCTACAAGAACAATCCGAAGTCGCCGCGCAGCTTGCGAACTTCCAAAACGAGCGTGTAAAACTGCAAATTGATCAAAGCATGACGCAAGGTGAAATCAAAAAGAAACAACGAGTCATACCCGTGATTCAGGAAAGGGTAGATGCGCTCGATACTCTGCGTAAGAAATCCTACGGCTCGAAACTTCAATATCTTGAACTCAAACAAGAACTCATCGAAGAGCAGCAAGATCTTGCCGTGCAACAAGCACGACTGAATCAGCTCAAGCAATCCGAGCAAAGCATCAGCACACAGCAAACGCTCTATCTCGCTGAAAAACGCAAACAAACATTGGCTGAGCAAAACGCCTTACAAGTCCAAAGCGATGCCTTGTCCCAGCAAGTGACCAAAGCAGAACAGCGCTTAACGCACTATACGCTTATCGCACCGATCACAGGGCAAGTGCAACAACTCGCGACCACCACCATTGACGGCGTTGTGCAAAGCG
>NZ_LWFU01001234.1:0-428 GCF_001635135.1 Oleiphilus sp. HI0080 | reverse complement strand
TCCGAGCAGCAATGTGGTTAGACGAAAATAATAACGCTAACCGTCCAGAAGCGGTGAAAATTCTAGCGAAACCATCGTACGTGGGCGCTGATGAAGAAGTGATCGCAAACAGCATGACGGGTACGTTTGAGTACGAGAAAGGCGACAAGCGTGAAGTACCAGATTTCAATGTGTTCTTCCGTTACAACGCTACCTATCCATATTACAGCGATGCTATTTGGTATCTCACGCAGATGCGTCGTTGGGGCCAGATTTCTGAGCACAAGTCGGATGACTGGTATATGGAAACCGCAAAGAAGGTTTATCGACCTGACATTTATGCTGTCGCGGCTAAGGCACTGATCGCTGAAGGTAAGGCCAAGGCGTCTGACTTCCCTGAGTTTGCGTCTGAAACCGGCTTTAAACCGCCGCAGTCAGAGTTTATTGAT
>NZ_LWFU01001233.1:0-252 GCF_001635135.1 Oleiphilus sp. HI0080 | reverse complement strand
CGTATTGATCTTCTGTTTTACACTTGGGGCAAGTGCCTTTAATGAACCGATCAGCTAGGAACAGGTTCTTCTCAGGGTCGAAGGCTTGCGTAATGCTACGGCGGGCAATCTTTCCATTGTTATCAAGCGCAGTATAAATAGATTCTGCAAACGCTTTATTTTCTGGTGAATGCGTTGAGTAATAATTGTCGAAGCCAACGGAAAATCCGGCAAAGTCTTTTTGGTGCTCCTGATTTACTCGATCAATCAGTT
>NZ_LWFU01001232.1:0-1207 GCF_001635135.1 Oleiphilus sp. HI0080 | reverse complement strand
GGCGTTGCCCCCGAAATTGCCGATACCGGATCAATGAGATCCATGGGTGAGTAGGTTGCTCCGCAACTCTCGCAATTATCACCGTATTGATCTTCTGTTTTACACTTGGGGCAAGTGCCTTTAATGAACCGATCAGCTAGGAACAGGTTCTTCTCAGGGTCGAAGGCTTGCGTAATGCTACGGCGGGCAATCTTTCCATTGTTATCAAGCGCAGTATAAATAGATTCTGCAAACGCTTTATTTTCTGGTGAATGCGTTGAGTAATAATTGTCGAAGCCAACGGAAAATCCGGCAAAGTCTTTTTGGTGCTCCTGATTTACTCGATCAATCAGTTGCTCGGGTGTAATACCCTCCTTCTCTGCGCGCAACATAATTGCCGTGCCATGGGCGTCATCGGCACATACATAGGTGCATTGTTCGCCACGGGACTTCTGAAAACGAACCCATATATCCGTTTGAATATATTCGAGCAGGTGTCCCAGATGAATGGGGCCATTGGCGTAGGGAAGAGCACTGGTTACCAGAATTTTGCGCACTACTTAAATCTCTCAATGTTGCGATTGGCAGTAAGAACTTAGTCGAATGGGCATTGAAACGGCAAAAGCGGCTCAACACCCTAAAATGCGGCGTTATGATACTCGTCCAAGCAATGTTTTTCATCTTTCTTCGCGTTCTATGCTTAGATTGCATGGAATGAACTTGAATTTCGGGGAATTGCCACGATTTAACCTTCAGATTCGCGTATTTAATTTTACGATTTCAAACTTTTTACTGGACTGGAGAGCGCATGAGTCAAGTGAGTGAAGCCGGGCTTCAAGAAGCAATTGCACAGTACATTGACCCTTATTTACAACAGAACTTGTACGATATGGGGGCGGTGAAATCTGTAGATGTGATAGAGAGCGCTGTGCAACTAAAGCTTGAATTGCCTTATGCCTGTTCTGGCTTGCATGGTGCCATACGACAGATTCTTGAGACGCAGCTTGAGGATTTGGATGGTGTTGACCGAGTGAGTGTCGATATTGCTCAGAAAATTGTTACTCATGAAGTTCAGAATAATCTGAAGAGTCTGAGCAATGTGAAAAACATCATTGCTGTTGCGTCGGGCAAAGGCGGAGTAGGTAAAAGTACCAGTGCCGTCAATTTGGCGTTAGCGCTGTCGCAGGAGGGCGCCCGTGTTGGCATTCTTGATGCGGATATTTATGGG
>NZ_LWFU01001231.1:0-327 GCF_001635135.1 Oleiphilus sp. HI0080 | reverse complement strand
CTTTGTATACAACGAATCCGTGGCAAACTCGATGACTTTGCCTAGCTCGAGCACAGCTCGGGGAGCCAATCTCAACACCCCTCTTTGTATACAACGAATCCGTGGCAAACTCGATGACTTTGCCTAGCTCGAGCACAGCTCGGGGAGCCAATCTCAACACCCCTCTTTGTATACAACGAATCCGTGGCAAACTCGATGACTTTGCCTAGTTCGAGCCCAGCTCGGGGAGCCAATCTCAACACCCCTCTTTGTATACAACGAATCCGTGGCAAACTCGATGACTTTGCCTAGCTCGAGCACAGCTCGGGGAGCCAATCTCAACACCCC
>NZ_LWFU01001230.1:0-572 GCF_001635135.1 Oleiphilus sp. HI0080 | reverse complement strand
TTTCGCTACCAGCATGGAGACCTTAGAAGCAGCCGTTGCAAGAATTAAGAAAGTTCTTGGATAAGCACTTGACCAAGGCGCGCTAGCTAATTAAGACACGCGCCTCTTTTGAGATTCCCCGATAGCTCAGTTGGTAGAGCAACGGACTGTTAATCCGTGGGTCGCTGGTTCGAGCCCAGCTCGGGGAGCCAATCTCAACACCCCTCTTTGTATACAACGAATCCGTGGCAAACTCGATGACTTTGCCTAGTTCGAGCCCAGCTCGGGGAGCCAATCTCAACACCCCTCTTTGTATACAACGAATCCGTGGCAAACTCGATGACTTTGCCTAGCTCGAGCACAGCTCGGGGAGCCAATCTCAACACCCCTCTTTGTATACAACGAATCCGTGGCAAACTCGATGACTTTGCCTAGNTCGAGCNCAGCTCGGGGAGCCAATCTCAACACCCCTCTTTGTATACAACGAATCCGTGGCAAACTCGATGACTTTGCCTAGCTCGAGCACAGCTCGGGGAGCCAATCTCAACACCCCTCTTTGTATACAACGAATCCGTGGCAAACTCGATGACTTT
>NZ_LWFU01001229.1:0-525 GCF_001635135.1 Oleiphilus sp. HI0080 | reverse complement strand
GTTTCAACTGAAGCATCTGAACGCATATAACCAATTTGATTTCGGATTGCTACCGGGCGAGAGCCTGGATTGTATACCAAGTAAAACGACGCAGCTGTAGATTGGTTGTCTCCCGTCCACTCGCCTTTGCCTGCGCCATCAACGCTATTATCGATGCGTCCATTACTTGCCACAGACCCATCAGAGCAAACGTAAATCATCAGCGGTACACCAATGCGCGCCGCATACTCAAGACAAGCCCCCATACAACGCCCAGCGCGTAAATCACGTCGCTCACCCGTACCTCGCTCACCGGTGTGATAGTCGAAACCACCCATGGTGACCGTTCCGGCTCCCGCAAAACCATTCACGACAAGCTTCATTACCGATGCTGTTTTACGGAATTCACTATCACTGTTAAATTCAGCTGTTGAGAAGATTCCCCCTGGGCCGACAATATCAGTATCTGCAGCCGGATCTAGGGTGCTAGGGTTGCCAAAACGATCCGCAATATCAGCGCTTTTTACATATCCGCAACGCACCAAA
>NZ_LWFU01001228.1:0-2002 GCF_001635135.1 Oleiphilus sp. HI0080 | reverse complement strand
GAGTCGCCAGTTGGTAGCGTTCAGGTTGCTCTAACGCCGCTAGATAAATAGCAGGCTTAATGAGCGAACCGACAGCGCGCTCCGCATCAAGCGCTCTATTAAATCCGTGATAACGTGGATTTCTACCACCAAGTAAAGCCATCACTTCACCGGTACCAACCTCGGTGATCACTGCGCCGGCTTCAAGCTTGGCGGTTCCTGCTGACTGCTTTCGATCAAGGGTTTTGATACCAGTGGTCACCGCACGCTCAAGATTCTTTTGCAGCTGCGGGTCAAGCGTAGTGTAGATCTTCAAACCCTCACTACTCAGGTCTTCAGGCTGATAGTCTCTGCTTAGCTGCCGCTTCACTAGATCTATAAAAGCGGGGTAACGATTGGTTTGGAAGCTGGGCTTATGCGTCACCCGCAGAGGCTCAGCTTGGGCTTGCTGGGCGTCGGCGAGCGAAATCCAGTTTTCCTGATGCATCAGCGAGAGCACTAGATCTCGCCTTTCTTGAGCTCGTTCCGGTCGACGACGAGGATCGTAGTAGGATGGTCCCTTCAAGATAGCAACCAGCAAAGCCGCTTCCTCTAGCTCAAGATCTCGCAAGTTCTTCGCGAAATAAAAGCGACTCGCCATCGCAAAACCATGAATCGCCGTTGAACCAGACTGACCAAGATAGATGTCGTTTACATAGGTTTCAAGAATATCCGCTTTGGTGTAGTGCACCTCAAGCATTAACGCCATTAACGCCTCATTGACTTTTCTGACAATGCTGCGCTCGCGAGTAAGATAGAAGTTCTTCACCAATTGCTGGGTTAAAGTGCTGCCTCCTTGTACCACTCGCCCTGCTTGCAGATTGGCAAACATGGCTCTGGCGATTGACACAAGCGATATGCCCCAGTGTTCAAAAAAATTGCGGTCTTCAGTGGCAAGCAGGGCTGAAATCAACGAAGGAGGAATATCTTCGTAGGCAACAAGCTCTCTCTCTTCTCTTGTCTTGGGATAAATACCGCCAATTTTGTATGGCTCAATGGTGTAAATCCCTTCTTCCTTGGCCTGACTCATCAGTTCAATGGAACGAATCACATCGCCATCAATCTTTAACTCAAGCTTTAGTGCGGCCTGCGGCCCCTCAATGGTGTCATGTGCGCGGCGGAAAATCTCTACCCGGGTCCCTTCGCGCCAATATGTTCCTGGTCGATCGACAACGCGATTCTTGGTGTATTCGAGTAATCCCAGCTCTTGCTCTAAATTATCAAGATTCAGCGCCTGCCCCTCGAACAACTCTAAGGGCCTTGCCAATACCTGAGCGGGCAAATGCCAGCGCTTCCCTTCGAACTTATAGCGAACCTGTGCATCGAGATAAACGAGCCAAGAAATAAGTACCAGAGAAATAATGGAGAATAGCTTAAGCTTCCACCTACGTTTCACTCTGCCCTGCTCGCTTGAAGAAGAGGACGTTTTCGCGGATGTTTTTTTGGATTTGGCTTTAGACATTATCTTTGCAGAGCAAATGCGTCGCTGTTATTGTGCTCTCCGCTTTACGGAGGATACATGAACTCAGAGCTTGTTCAGTCGCTACTGAAACCTACACCTTACTCTCATCCATGTTCAACTATGGAACTGATTGAGACTCATATTTCGTGGATCATTTTGACTGGCGATTTCGCCTACAAAATCAAAAAACCCGTCAACTTCGGATTTCTTGATTTTACGTCATTAAGCGCACGTAAACAGTATTGTGAAGCAGAATTAAACTTAAACTCACGCTCGGCCCCCGAGCTCTATATCGAAGTGCTCGCCATCACCGGCGACGCTGCTGCCCCCAAACTCAACGCTATTACAAACATTGAACAAGATGGCGTCATCGAATACGCCATCAAGATGCACCAATTCAAAACTGAGGAGTTGTTTAGCGAGCTTGATGCGTCTCGCTCTTTGCCCTTTGAGCACATAGACGAGCTTGCCGACCGGGTTGCTACATTTCATCGAGCCGCACCAACAGCACCAGAGAACTCA
>NZ_LWFU01001227.1:0-253 GCF_001635135.1 Oleiphilus sp. HI0080 | reverse complement strand
GCGACTACAATTAAACAAAACGAGAGAATTGGAACGAGATATGGATTTTCACATTATCGTCTTAGCTGCGGGTAAAGGCTCCCGTATGAAGTCTGATAAGCCTAAGGTATTGCATACACTTGCTGGCAAACCAATGCTCACACACGTATTAGAGACCGCACTTGCACTGAATCCAGATAGAATTCACGTTGTTATTGGTCACGGTGCAGATCAATTACGTGCCCATTATCAACAGTTTGAGTACCCACTAAAT
>NZ_LWFU01001226.1:0-1420 GCF_001635135.1 Oleiphilus sp. HI0080 | reverse complement strand
AAAGCTTCAATCGCAATTTCCAGAGCATCCGTACCATTCCCCACCCCTAGACAATGCTCCACTTGGCAATACTCTGCGAAAGCACTCTCAAACGCTTGAACATACTTACCGCCAACAAACGCAGTTTCGGAGATGACAGATGCGATTGCCTTATCAATATCTGATCTAATCGATTCATACTGCTGCTTAAGATCAAGAAACTTAACCATTTAGATTCCTTATTTTTTTAGCCGGGTTGCCAGCATAAATACCAGGCTCATTTATATCCTTCGTCACCACTGCGCCTGCACCAATCACAACATTGGAACAAATTCTCACCGGCAAAATTGTGCAGTTAGAACCAATTGAAACATTGTCACCTATAACCGTGCATAACCACTTACTTTTGTCGCCGCCAGCAGGGCCGCCATCAGAAAACAAGTCATTAATAAACATAACACCATGGCCTACGAAACAATCCCGGCCAATATCAACCAACTCACAGATAAATGTATGCGACTGCACCTTCGTTCGATCGCCAATAGTGACGTCTTTTTGGATCTCAACAAAAGGGCCAACGAAGACTCCGTCACCTAAAGCACACCCATATATATTTGCAGGCTGCACGATGGTGACATTCTCACCAAACTGCACATTGACGATGGCAACGTGCTTCTCTTTAAAAGACATTTAAACTTTTCCAAGCTTACAGCGCTGTGGCTTGAAATGAAGATACACTTCTTTCCCGGTCTCAATTGACTCATAAATCGCGTTAATCAATTCCAGACTTTTTCGACCAACCAAACCATCAACCAAGTGTCGTTTCTCGTTCTGAATACTATCTACAACATGCTCATAATAAGCTTGGTGCCCAAAGCCATAAACATTTGGAGGATTAACAGAGTACTTGTCCATTACATCTGCATCTTCAGGTGACTCCTCCAAGAAGTTCCATACTTTCATCTGGTTGACCGCAAAGCCGCCAATTTCGATGGACCCAGTTTCGCCAAGTAACGACAATGACCCTTCAAGATCTTTCGGCCTCACTGCTGTCGTGGCCTCAATGACACCGATCGCCCCATTTTTAAAACGAAGTGTTACGACTGCCGTATCCTCTGCCTCAATATCGACTAGCGCCGTTCTACTCATTGCAAAAACGCTTTCGACATCGCCCATCATCCACTCGAGGAGGTCAATATGATGGCTTGCCTGATTCGTCAGCACTCCACCATCTAAGGCCCAAGTACCTCTCCAAGCGTCCTGATCATAATACGCCTGCGGCCTACACCATCGCACCCGCACCGTGCCCATTACCAGCTTTCCAAGTCGGCCAGCATCCAATGCCTCCCGCGCTTTTTGAACCGGCACATTGAAACGATTCTGTTTAACAACGAATAGTTTCACACCATACTTATCGCACTCGGCTATCATACGATCGGCA
>NZ_LWFU01001225.1:0-568 GCF_001635135.1 Oleiphilus sp. HI0080 | reverse complement strand
GCACCGAGACTCGCCAAGTAGGCAGTGGTAAACGGATGATTTGATTCGTCCGGATGTTGGACGATCAGAACGGGCAGTTTAGTGTTCTGGCTTTGAATAAAACCGCAGAGGCAACTTTTGATTGGACGGCGACAAGCACCGCACGTCTTTCTAGACATCAAGCATACACCGAATAACAAGACCGAGAATTCAAGAAGATTTCTCGGACATTACCAGAAAAGAGGCGGTTTAGTAGAAAATAAATCCGGAGTGAGTGCAGCGTTAATGCAGAATTAGTATCGAGTTTTCATACCGAGCAAGTTAGTTCGTTAAGCTCGACACCATATGCTTCAGGCTCCATTTAGAGGTGGCGCCCGTCAACAGATAACTATTCTCGTCAATACCGAGCGCGCCTTTTGGTAAGCTGTCTTTGATATACAGCGCGTGTTGTGGTTTTTGGCTGGCGTTCCACTCAAGAAGGTCAACCCGGCGGCCCGCTTTCAGCTTGTTTTTGGTTGCGTCCGTCACAACGATAATTTTGGGCAGCAAGCGACGTTCGCTATTGTGCCCCGTCACAATGCCAACTTCG
>NZ_LWFU01001224.1:0-778 GCF_001635135.1 Oleiphilus sp. HI0080 | reverse complement strand
GGTCTCTTTGCTTTCTGCATATGCATTCAATGAAGCACTAGCAAAGAAAATTATCGCGAATAGACTTCGTAGCATGTTGTCTCCTTTGAGCATGTAACGCCTGCCACAAGGGCTTGGGTAAATTGGCGGGGTTTTTGCGTCTTTTTGCAAAAACAGTGTCGATTTACCCAAGTCCGCTTGCTGGCACTTGTTATATTTTATTTTCGCTGAAAATCCAGAGATTCACCGTCTTCAATAGTGCCGTTCAGGTTGTCATCAAACTGCAATGTAAGCACATCGCCAGATACTTGCGCAAAAAGAGTGGTTAGACCATTTGCGGCATCCGTAAGACCGGTATCCCCATTACCATCAAATATCTGAGTAACCGTCAGTTCTCCGGTTGAATTATTTCTGGTATACGTACCCCATTCCATGCCCGATGGCTCGCCACTTACATCAATTGGTGCTTCTTCATCTACCTCTAGATGAACATAGGTACCGTCTGCAAAGAACACAAAAGCCAACAAATCATTATCGGTGAGATCGGTAGTCCATACCCCGAGTAAATTATTGGACGCAGATCGAGAAAATTCTAAAGATTCATCTTCTTCAATAGTGCCGTTCAGGTTGTCATCAAACTGCAATGTAAGCACATCGCCAGATACTTGCGCAAAAAGAGTGGTTAGACCATTTACGGCATCGGTCAGACCGGTATCCCCATTACCATCAAATGTCTGAGTAACCGTCAGTTCTCCGGTTGAATTATTTCTGGTATACGTACCCCATTCCATGCCCGATG
>NZ_LWFU01001223.1:0-523 GCF_001635135.1 Oleiphilus sp. HI0080 | reverse complement strand
ATAACTGCACCGATCTATAGGTATCATTATGACAAGGCAAAGCATTACCCTAACGGAACAAAATGACACATGGCTCAGAAATCATGTCGATAACATCCGAGACTATTCCAACAAAAGCGAGTTGATCAACGATTTAATTCGAAGAGCCAGAAGAGCTGAGCTCATAAATATTAAACTGATGGAAGCTGAGCAAAGTGGATTTGTTTCTCAAAGTCCTGCTGAAATGCTTGAAGAGTTCAAAGAAGAACTGAAGCGTTAATGTATACATATCGAATTTCTGTAAACGCTAAGGAAGACCTTAAAAGAATTTACGCTTATGGAATTGCCGAATTTGGTGAGTATCAAGCAGATGAATACTATTTTGGTTTCTTTGAGACCTTTGAATTAATTGCCTCAAATCCACTTCAATATCAGACCATAGATCATATTCGGCCAGGTTATCGGCGTTGTCCTTATTTGGCAGATACTATCTACTATCGAATAAATGGATCCTTCGTTGAAATTATGGCTATTCTTGGCGGAC
>NZ_LWFU01001222.1:0-519 GCF_001635135.1 Oleiphilus sp. HI0080 | reverse complement strand
CCCGTTGTAGTCTGCTTCGGGAGTGAAAGTGTAGGTACCGTCTCTATTGCTGGCTATTATACACTTCTGAGGCTTACGACGATGTACACTTAACTTTGCTGTTTCACCATGATCAACATCCGAAGCGTTAGCCAGCAGTTGTGCTTCAGTTAACGTGACTGCGGTATCTTCGGTTCCTGATGCTAATTTGGCGTCACCACTTACGATTGGTGCATCATTGGTTCCCGTAACCGTGATATTGATTCTGTGCGTCGTACCATCGGCGGACCTGACTTCATAAATCACATCTCGGGTTTCACCCTCTTTCAGTGCCTGAAGCGCAGGGTTTCCGTTGGCAACCCGATAATCCCAGTTTCCGTGACGATCAATATGCAACTCCCCTTGAAAAGGGTCGCTGATGACTTTTTCGTTTCGAACCATCGGGTTTGTTGCAATGAAATGGTCTTGCCCTGCATCCGGGTCAGTGACAGAGAGGGAGCCCATTACCTGGATCGACTGTGCCGAGTCATGCCCAACATT
>NZ_LWFU01001221.1:0-1134 GCF_001635135.1 Oleiphilus sp. HI0080 | reverse complement strand
CATGAGCATCTTGTACTTCGTAAGAAAAATGCACCGCCCCGTTGTAGTCTGCTTCGGGAGTGAAAGTGTAGGTACCGTCTCTATTGTCTGTGATCGTACCGTGATCTGCATTAAGGTTATGCACACTTAACTTTGCTGTTTCACCATGATCAACATCCGAAGCGTTAGCCAGCAGTTGTGCTTCAGTTAACGTGACTGCGGTATCTTCGGTTCCTGATGCTAATTTGGCGTCACCACTTACGATTGGTGCATCATTGGTTCCCGTAACCGTGATATTGATTCTGTGCGTCGTACCATCGGCGGACCTGACTTCATAAATCACATCTCGGGTTTCACCCTCTTTCAGTGCCTGAAGCGCAGGGTTTCCGTTGGCAACCCGATAATCCCAGTTTCCGTGACGATCAATATGCAACTCCCCTTGAAAAGGGTCGCTGATGACTTTTTCGTTTCGAACCATCGGGTTTGTTGCAATGAAATGGTCTTGCCCTGCATCCGGGTCAGTGACAGAGAGGGAGCCCATTACCTGGATCGACTGTGCCGAGTCATGCCCAACATTGCGGTCTTCGGTGATAGAGCCCGTATCTTGGCCGGTAATGACAGCCGCATCCGCTACCGCTGCCAAATCCAGCGAAGCACTCGCTGCCGTACTGCCACCATGAGCATCTTGTACTTCGTAAGAAAAATGCACCGCCCCGTTGTAGTCTGCTTCGGGAGTGAAAGTGTAGGTACCGTCTCTATTGTCTGTGATCGTACCGTGATCTGCATTAAGGTTATGCACACTTAACTTTGCTGTTTCACCATGATCAACATCCGAAGCGTTAGCCAGCAGTTGTGCTTCAGTTAACGTGACTGCGGTATCTTCGGTTCCTGATGCTAATTTGGCGTCACCACTTACGATTGGTGCATCATTGGTTCCCGTAACCGTGATATTGATTCTGTGCGTCGTACCATCGGCGGACCTGACTTCATAAATCACATCTCGGGTTTCACCCTCTTTCAGCGCTTGAAGCGCAGAGTTGCCGTTGGCAACCCGATAATCCCAGTTTCCGTGACGATCAATATGCAACTCCCCTTGAAAAGGGTCGCTGATGACTTTTTCGTTTCGAACCATCGGGTTTGTTGCAATGAAATGGT
>NZ_LWFU01001220.1:0-377 GCF_001635135.1 Oleiphilus sp. HI0080 | reverse complement strand
CGGTTAATGGTAACCGATTCCGAGGTTCGTCAGATTATGAAATCAGCTTGTGGAATGAATGCGCGAGGTTGCTCACCAACGCCATTATTTACTTCAACTCAATGATACTGACCCGTTTACTGAGGCACTTCGAGGGCATTGGCGATGAAGAAAAGCTGGGGATTACAAAGCAGGTGTCGCCGGTGGCTTGGCACAACATTAATCTGAATGGGACTTATAGCTTCGACTTTGAACAAAACCTGATCGATATCGAGGAAATAATGCGGCCGATTACCGAAACTGGAGGAAATGTCTAAGTTAATACCCCTCTGGAGACCAGGAACCACGGGGGCTGTGTAGTATTATGTCTTTTTAAGACGGAAAATCCCCAGGACCCC
>NZ_LWFU01001219.1:0-1442 GCF_001635135.1 Oleiphilus sp. HI0080 | reverse complement strand
AATCGAACCCCCAACCTGCGGTTTTGGAGACCGCTGCTCTGCCAATTGAGCTACTGGCCTAGATAAAAGAAGGCAGCCATGCTGCCTTCTTTTCAACTCGAGAACAAATTACTCGATGATTTTGGCAACAACACCAGCACCAACTGTGNGGCCACCTTCACGAATCGCGAAGCGTAGACCTTCTTCCATCGCGATTGGTGCGATCAAAGTAGCTGTCAACTGTACGTTATCACCTGGCATTACCATCTCAACGCCATCAGGAAGCTCACATGCACCTGTTACATCCGTGGTACGGAAGTAAAATTGTGGACGATAGCCTTGGAAGAATGGCGTGTGACGACCACCTTCATCTTTGCTCAAGATATATACTTCAGCCTCGAACTTCGTGTGCGGCTTAACCGAACCAGGAACACATAGCACCTGACCACGCTCAACATCATCACGCTTAGTACCACGAAGAAGAACACCGACGTTCTCACCCGCGCGACCTTCGTCAAGAAGCTTACGGAACATCTCAACACCAGTACACGTAGTCGTTTGAGTGTCACGGATACCAACGATCTCGATCTCTTCGCCTACCTTGATGATGCCACGCTCAACACGACCAGTTACTACCGTACCACGACCAGAGATAGAGAATACATCTTCTACTGGCATTAGGAATGGCTGATCAACTGCACGCTCTGGCTCTGGAATATACGTATCAAGTGCTTCAACAAGTTTCTTAACGGCTGTAGTACCTAGCTCGTTATCATCTTCACCGTTCAATGCCATCAAAGCAGATCCAGGGATGATTGGCGTGTCGTCACCAGGGAATTCGTATTGATCTAGAAGCTCACGAAGCTCCATCTCAACCAATTCAAGCATCTCGTTGTATTCTTCAGTACCTGCACCACCACAGTCTTCTGCAAGAAGATCTGCCTTGTTCAGAAACACTACGATGTATGGAACACCAACCTGACGAGACAAAAGAATGTGCTCACGCGTCTGAGGCATCGGGCCATCCGTTGCGCCACATACTAGAATCGCTCCATCCATTTGCGCCGCACCCGTGATCATGTTTTTCACGTAGTCCGCGTGCCCTGGACAGTCAACGTGCGCGTAGTGACGATCTGTTGAATCGTACTCTACGTGTGACGTTGCAATTGTAATACCACGCTCACGCTCTTCTGGAGCGTTGTCGATGTTCGCGAAGTCAACCTTCTCACCACCGAATACTTCAGCACATACGCGAGTAAGTGCTGCCGTTAATGTTGTTTTGCCGTGATCAACGTGCCCAATGGTTCCCACGTTAACGTGCGGCTTAACTCTTTCAAACTTTGCTTTTGCCATCCGAACATCTCCTTAAGAATCGCTCGATTAGTGACTATGCGCCAAAACGAGCGCAGACCACGCAAAACTATATCTGGAGCTCATAACCGGAATTGAACCGGTGACCTCTA
>NZ_LWFU01001218.1:0-761 GCF_001635135.1 Oleiphilus sp. HI0080 | reverse complement strand
ACTGTGAACGTCGTCGATACCGGCGCGCCGACCATTACCCTACTGGGCAGCAACCCGATCCTGCATGAACTGCAAACGCCATTTACTGATCCTGGCGCGACCGCCTCCGATGCAGCCGATGGCGATCTATCTGGTTCCATCGTCCCAACTGGCGCTGTCGATCCAAATGTTGCAGGCACTTATACACTCACCTACAACGTCACCGACTCTCAGAGCAACGCCGCGCCGACAGTCACTCGTGACGTGATCGTGGCTGACCGCACCGCTCCAGTAATTACACTGAATGGCGCCGCTACGGTACAACACGAGCAAGGCACGACCTACACGGATCTTGGCGCAGCAGCGACCGATATTATTGATGACAATGCAACACTCACTTCAGCGATTTTGGTAAGTGGTTCGGTGAACGATGCCGTAGCGGGCACTTATGCTCTGACTTACGATGTATCTGACGCCACAGGCAATGCCGCAACGCAAGTTACGCGCACCGTCAATGTGGTCGACACGACCATCCCAGTCATCACGCTACTTGGTTCTGATCCTGTCGATCACGAGGTAGGCACGGTTTACACCGATGCCGGCGCAACCGCTTCCGATAACATCGATGGTGTTATTACCGGTAACATTGGCGTGACTGGCAGCGTCAATGCCAGCGTCATTGGCACGTATTCTCTTACTTACAACGTGCAAGACTCGTCGGGCAATGCGGCGGCGACCGTGACACGTACTGTGAACGTCGTCGATACCGGCGCGCCGACCAT
>NZ_LWFU01001217.1:0-22784 GCF_001635135.1 Oleiphilus sp. HI0080 | reverse complement strand
GACTAACAGTCTCTGTTATGAAGGTATTATAAAAAAGATCGTGTTGCTTACATCTCAATTCGATTACCTATTTACTCTACTACTAGTTCTTTTACAGGGATTTGAAGGTTATGCCTCTTCAGAAGGAGTTTTTTCGATTATCTCGTCGTTACATATTGATATTCGTTGTTTGCAACATTCAATGGTTTTTTAGACACATTCGAGTCGATGACGATTGGAAGCTACAGGCACTTAAAACTTTCTCGGAAAACAAATGGGTAATTGCATTCGATTTCTTCATAGCGCCAATAGGTTTTTGCGCTCTTTTCGCCTCGTGTGGATTCTATGCTGTCAACTTCGTTAAAAGAGAAGAGCAGATAGTAAGAGAGCTAGTTAGTGTTATTTTGCTATTTTTTATTTTTGCCGCGGGCGTAGTCCTTTATTCGTATTGGACCCTTAACCACGAATCCATGGAATTAATATTGGCGAAGAGATCAAATTACGGACAGTATTTGGCTGATCATTGTATGGGGACACAAGAAATTGCGGCGTTTGGCAAATGCTCATCTAAATACTACGACACGCAGTATCTGCAGATAATATCTAACTCGCTTGGTCTTCTCGTTATATCGGGGCTTTTCTGTTTCGATTTGTTCAAGGCATTAAAGGTCTCGAAGGGTATTCAGGATAGTTCTTTTAAGAAGATATTACCTCCATATAAAAAGGAGTTGTGGTTTATTGGCTTTGCACTTTTGATAACCTACTCTTATTCAATGTTTGTGCATCCTTTTACGGTGGGTAGCTGGAGTCATGTACAGCGGGTTTGGGAGCGCTGGCAAAGCTTAAACGTTGGCGTTTTAGCATTTTTTTCAAGTATCGTAATTTATTGGGCGGCTACGTATAGCTCAAATAAACAAAGACAGAGAAACTTTGAGGCAAATAGGGCTTTTTTGCCTCAGGCATTGAGTGATCTGACCGCATACAATAAAAAATGCGCTGCATTCCTTGGAGGGGTGCGTAATATTGTTGTTACTTCAAAAGGCACGAAAGTTCGTGGTGACTGCCCCGAGTTACCGCATGCGGATATAATGGTCTTCAAGGAATGCATATCTTTCTCAACTCCTGCCATAGGCGAGCATCTAGCGCATATCTTACGTAAGCTTCAAATTAACCATGCTAGGCTTTCGGCTCTCAAGGATGAGGTAAATGATTCAACATATGTTGTAGTCGAATTGGACGTAATTTCCTATGTATATGGCCTGGGCGAGTTGCAATCGTTGATCGACGCTACTTTTGACTTTGCTCGGCGCGAAACTTCCGTGATTTCGGCGAGACACAGCCTTGAGAGTTTTCAGTCGGCATTTAGTACCATAGGAATTCATTTGTCTGCAGACGCCCGGTTGACGGAATTTGTAAAAAAAAGAATAACTTAAGCGTTCTGTTAGGATAGGTTTTACGCTCGTAATGGCGTCCGCGGCATCTCAGTAGAAACGTTGTATCCGCACTCTGGACATCGAATGGTCTTGAGCGTGTAGGGGCGCCTGGTAAGGAAGAGTTGAAAATATGCCTACATGCTTCGCATATAAACTACCTTGGGTCGTACTCCTTTTTACGCGTGTTGTTGTAACTACTTTTTGGAGGTGGGCATAGTGTCTTAGGGTTCAGTTTTCTTTGCTTCATGATATCCACCTCGCATACCGACTTGTCGTCATATTCGGGTTCGAATGCCCCATTTGAAGTGATACCCAGATAATCGGTTTACCGTTGCTTAAATGGCGTGAAGGGAAAAAAGGGGACGCATTTATTTTTGATACGCCTTAGCGCCCGTAGTCTTGGCCGTTTCGATTTCGTCCTTCTTGGTTTTGATCACGACAAATGCAACCCACAGAAACAGGAAACCAATAGCAAATTCTCTCGATGTTTGCAGCCAAAAGTCGAAAGCTGACGCATCAATAGAATAGGGGGTGTTCAAAGGGCGTTTTGAATATGCGACCCCTGACGTTATATTTAAATAGACCTCATAAAAAAATGGGATTGATAGTAAGGCTAAAACAACTCTTATTGAAATAGCCGCTTTGCTATAGAGAGTGATTTGGAACTTCCCAGGCTTTCCCTGTAGATCGTCGATTGTGCTGTCTTCTTCATCACTATTTTCAGATTCGTCAAATTTGGAGAGATGCAGCTTTATCTGCTCAAAGCGTTCGGGGTGCTTTTGACGGTCAATGTGGTCATAAGCGTATAACAGCTCGCTCTGGCTGTAATTGGCGTAGTTTGGTTCTTCCATAATCTCTAAATTCCAATTTTTGCGGCTCGTCTATTTAGCGTTGACCATGTAACAGGAAAAAAAGGGGACGCATTGAAAAAAAGGGGACGCATTTATTTTTTACCTACTCGCCTCCTTCAACCTCCTCAGCCGCTTTGTTGAGCGTTCTTCCGTTCTTTGGAACACGACTGCCAACTAAGTTTGCGACCAATATAGATGGCAGCAATAGAAGGATAACCGCCTTAGGTCGATCAATGATCAGCGCTGACCCTAGCGTGATAATTAAGTAAGTGGCCAGAAAAGAAAGCGTAAACGCACTGACGTTTAAGTATTTTTTCAGCATAAAAACCAGATCACAGGCAAGGGCGACTGAACCAAGAATAAGAGCAGCGTAAGCCGCTAAGATCAGTGCTGACATGAAGTCTTCACTAATCCAAAGAAGAGCTAGGATTGTTACGCATGCTCCCAATCTGAATCTAGCTTTTGAGTCACTTTTGATATCAAGTAAGAAACTTACAAGTGCCGGTCGGCTCCAGCGTGCGTTTTGCTCCATGCTTTTTTTGCTTCCTTTTTTTGGCTGAGGTTCGAATATATCTTAGGAACTTATAGTACTCCATACAATCTGCGTATCGTGCTTGCTTGCCTTCATTGCTACCCTTTTGCAATTAGGGTTGTTTGGGGAGAAAAAGGGGGGCGCATTTATTTTTGTGAGAGGTAGCGAGTAATGAAGCTAAAAGTCTTGTGGCTCAATGGGTGCCTGATACTAATGTTGTCGAGGAACGTTTAAAACCTCAGCTTAATAGTGGTAACGAGCCTGAGCAATAATTACTTCGGTTGCTGTAACCTTGTAAACCAGCCGGTGCTCTCTGTCGATTCTGCGAGACCAATAGCCTGACCAGTTATGCTTAAGGGGCTCTGGGTCGCCCAGCCCTTCGAATGGTTGGCGTTTAATGTCTTTAATTAAGGTGTTAATGCGCTTGAGAGTTTTCTTATCGGTTTTTTGCCAATACAAGTAGTCTTCCCAAGCTGTTTCAGCCCAAGATAAAATCACTCTTCAATTAGCCCGTGTTGCTTCGCTTTGCCGCCTTCGATTTCAGCAATTGCTTGGTTTAAACGTTCTGCGTTTTTAGGGCTTGCCATTAAATAAGCGGTCTCTTCGTAAGCTTGGAAGTCTTCTAAGCTCATTACTACGGCAGGCTTACCGTTCTGACGCGTAATCATAACGGGCTTGTGGTCATCATTCACTTTATCGAGCGTACCGGCTAGTTGATTGCGGAACGCTGAATAGCTCAAAGTGTCCATAGCTAAATCCTTTGAATTCATTGTACCTATTATTGTACTTGTACTTATATTTGTACGCAAACTGATCTCCACCGTTTCTGATATGGTCATACAATCCACCTCGCATATCGGCTAGTTGTCATATTCGGGTTAGAGTGCCCCATTTGAAGCGATACCCAGATAATCGGTTTACCGTTGCTAAGATGGCGCGATGCAAAGGTATGTCGGGTTTGGTAGGGCTCGCGATACTGGACGCCTGCCTTTTTGAGGGCGGCTTTCCAGATACGCTCACGAATCTTTTTATCGTTTAGTACTTTCTCGGTTTTGGTGTCGAAAAAGACGAAAGGCTTAACGCTGTACTGCTGCTGATTTAGTAAAGCGTCAATTGCCGGTTGACTAAGATCGACAGTCCGAACGCCGCTTTTGGTTTTCGGTTGTTTGGTTTGACCTCTAACAATGGCGCGGCGAATGTATATGCGTTTGTTGTCGAAATCGATATCTTGCCATTGCAAAGCGATTAGCTCAGAGGTGCGTAAGCCGGTTTCGAAGGCGAAGGTAATGAGGTTTAAGTCATTGCCTTCTAGTTGGCTGTATATCGCTTCAATTTCGTTATCGTTAAAAGGTAGCGGCTCTCTCGTAACGACATTAAGGTTTTTGATTTTCGTTAACGGGTTTTTGGCGATGAGGTCATCTTCTAGCGCTTCGGCATAGACAGCTCGTAACGGAACAAGCACGTTGTTAATGCGTTTGTTCGAGATCGATAACGAAGCTATCCAGTGTCGAATATCAGCAGGCTTTAGCTCTGATAAAAACATATGACCAAAGCGCGGGATTAAGTGTTCCTTTAACGCGCTTGAGTAGCCGCTGATTGGCTTCGACGTATGATTCGTCATTGGCAACGCGAATATATTCTTTAACTAGGAAGGCTTTGAAGAGAGAAAATTCGCCGAGAATTGCATTTCGGAAGGGTTTACATTCCCTTGTCCCCAGCTGATCGAGCGCGTCTTGTGCCGCTCTCGTGTCATTTTCGTGCCGTTTTTGAGGCGAATTAAGACCGCTTGAGACAGTCGCAGATGTTATCTGCTCATGTTCAAGTGGTTGATCTTTATAGGAAATATCCGGCCTAGAGAGGTCTAGGCCGGTATTGCAAGTGGTGGAGGTGGCGGGGGTCGAACCCGCGTCCGTCAGCACTCTGCCATCGGCTCTACATGCTTAGATTCCGTTAATTAGTTTAACCTTCCACAGCCCAACGGGCAGGACGTGGTTGGCGATCTCAGTAAAGTTTAACCAAGTGACCCTGAGTATGCCCTTTGGCGGTCCTGTTCTGAGTGACAGACTGCAGCGCGGTACAGGCACCTTGTTACAGTCCGTTAGGGTCGAAACCCTAAAAGCGCTTTTTCACTGCTTATGCAGCTAGTTGAGCACCGTAGTTGTCATCATTTGCAACTATTGATTACAGCGATTGGAGTACGAGTGCCACTGTACACTCGGCATGCACCTTTGGTTTCGTTACCAGCGTCGAAGCCATATCACCCCCGAAACTAATGAAACCTGAAAGCGTTTGGTTTCGACCGTGTCGATTCCCGGCAAGCAGTTGAAAACTGCTTTCGCTCGTGCCTCATGTGACGTTATTTATGCTCTGTCGTCACGATTACCAGAAGTATACTGCTTGCTTGCTACATTTACCTAGATTTATCTCAGAATTCCCTTTGTCTGATAAAGAAATATGGTCACGGGTGATGAATTTCAAGTGCTGACCGCTCCTCTGCTATTGGTCTGGGCAAAAAACATGCTAAGTTAAAACCGTTGAACGTGTTGTTAATACGTGTGGCCACGCCAAATAAATCTTTAAAGAGAATCTAAGGATGGAAAACAAAAAAAATCGCCGAATATCAATACAAACCGCGGTGATGGCGAGCGTGCTCTTGGTGTGCGGCTCGATGGGGTTGGTGGCAACAGGTTTGCAATTCTATTTTGGTAAGCAGATGGCCCAAAATACGGCAAACAAACTGTATGAGACGGTGGCCAAGAACGCGCAACGTGATATTTCATTATTAGATAAGCGCGCCGAGACGGTGACTACGCTGATGGCCGATTACGAGGAGCATTTGCTGCCAGCGGATTACGGCTTGAACCATCCTGCTCTCAACGCTTTTGCTGATGCGATGAAGCGTGTCGACAAGGTGTATTCGATTTACTTGGGTTATCCCAATGGCGACTTGCTTCAGTTGATCAATTTGGAAAGTAGCGGTGAGGTGCGCAAAGCGCTTGCTGCTACGGATGCGCACCGTTGGGTTTTTGCTGTGCATCAAACTTTTGGTAACGAGAAAAAGCTTGTTCACTATTTTCTAGATGAAGATCTTCAAGTACTCGACGAGCCTGTTGTGATTGGTGATTTTGATTCTAGGAGCCGTCCTTGGTATCAAAAAGCGTTGCAGTCCGGCTCCCTGTCGAATACGAAGCCGTATATTTTTAAAAGTACGAACGCGCCCGGAATAACGTATACAAGTCGCGTTAGGGGAGCTGACGTTGCTGTAGGCGTTGATGTCAGCCTTTCTGGTCTTGAGGAGCTCCTTGAGAGCGAATTGGGTGGGTCGGGCAGTGATGCCTTTATATTCTCTACGGAGGGTGAGCTTGGTTTGACCTTCCGTTCGCCACCGGACGATGCAATGTATTCAATATCTGAGCAAAGTATCTCTCAGTTGATTCGTGAAGGTGGGCGTGCTCATGCCTTGGAGTTAGTGGAAGATGAGGGGAAGGAGTACTTTGTTTATCTTGCTCTTCTTGATTCTGCCTCTACTGTTGGAAGATATTTTGGGGTAGCTATTTACGAGCAACGTTTGATTAAACCCTACATGCAGCAGGTGTATATGGCGGTGGCCGTTTGTGCTGGCGCGCTTCTTTTGTTTCTGTGTCTTGCATGGCTTTTGGCTCGAAGGGTTGTTCGGAATGTGAATGCGCTGTCAGAGCAAACCGCCAAGGTAAGAGATCGAAAGTATGACGAGGTGAGGGCGGTGGAAAGTCGAATACGACAGTTTCATCATTTGTCCCAAAGTTTGGTCGCGATGTCTAAGTCGATTCAGGAATATGAGCGATCTCAAAAAGAGTTGATGGATGCGATTATCAAGTTAATTGCCGAGGCCATTGATGCCAAATCACATTATACCGCAGGCCATTGTGAGCGAGTTCCTGTGCTGGGCTTGATGCTCGCAAGGGAGGCCGATAAGGCCAAGTTTGGGAAGTTCAAAGCGTTTTCGTTTGAGACGCCAGAGCAGTGGCGTGAATTTGAAACAGCGGCTTGGTTGCACGATTGTGGGAAAATTTCGGTGCCCGAGCATATTGTTGATAAGGGGAGCAAGCTTGAGCTTATTTATAATCGTATTCACGAGGTTCGAATGCGGTTCGAGGTGCTTTGGCGAGACGCAGAAATTGAGATGCTGCAAAGCTTGCGGCAACAACCAGATCAAGAGAAAGCGCTTCAACAAAAACTACAAGAGGCTCAGTCTGCCTTGCAGGATGAGTTCGCGTTTGTCGCCGAATGCAATGTGGGCGGCGAATTTCTGTCCGATGAAAAGCTAGAGCGTTTACAGCAAATAGCGGAGAAAAGTTGGGTTCGAAATTTTAGCAATTTGCTCGGCTTATCTCCTGTTGAGGAGATGAGGCTTGAGGATAAGGGGTTGTTGAAGGACGAAATCCTTCCCCAGCGCGAGCCATTGTTGGCCGACAAGCCTGAACATATCATCGAGAGAGAGCGTCCCTTTGAGTTCGATGAGCACTTAGGGATCGATATGGATATCCCGGAACACTTATACAATCAAGGAGAGCTCTACAACCTTGGCGTGAAACGCGGTACGTTAACCGCTGAGGATCGATTTAAGATCAATGAGCATATGATTGGAACGATAAGGATGCTTGATCGTCTGCCATTTACAGACGACTTGTCCAACGTTCCGCACCTGGCTTCTACCCACCATGAGACCTTGCGGGGCGATGGTTACCCTAGGAAGTTGGGAGAGAATGATCTGGGTGTGCTAGATCGAATTTTGGCCGTTGCCGACATTTTTGAAGCATTGACGGCATCAGATCGGCCTTATAAAAAGGCAAAAACTCTAAGCGAATCGCTAAAGATTATGAGCTTTATGGTGAAAGATCGGCATATTGATGCCGAGGTGTTTCGCCTCTTTTTAGAATCGGATGTGTTTGGCGAGTACGCTCGTGCTTATCTAAAGCCGGAGCAGATAGACGAGGTCGATATTTCGTCCTATCTCTGAGGGAAGCTCTGGCTTAACTCTTCACGTGGTCTCTTACAACGCGCGCTTTTTGGCGGTTCCAGTCGCGATCTTTTTCGGTTGCCCGTTTATCGTACTCTTTCTTCCCTTTTACCAAAGCAATCTCGCATTTTACGCGGTTGCTCTTCCAATATAGCGAGAGTGCAACGCAGGTATGGCCAGCCTGATTCATCTTGCTGTTGATCTTGCCGATCTCTTTTTTGTTTAACAGCAGTTTTCTTTGGCGAGTAGGTTCTGCAATAACATGGGTAGACGCGGAGATCAGTGGCGTGATGTGAGCGTTAAGCAGCCATGCCTCACCGTCTCGCAAAAAGACATGCGAATCTGTAAGTTGCCCTTTTCCTTCCCGAAGGCTTTTTACTTCCCAACCGGTTAATACCAATCCCGCTTCGAACTTCTCTTCGATGTGGTAGTCATGATACGCGCGTTTGTTCTTTGCAATCGTGCTGCTGGATTGTTTTGGTTTTTTCTTGCCGGCCATTATTTTACTGCAGGTGTTGTTGAAAGCCCTCAAGTATATTACAAGAGACTACTTCGCTGCACGACTTCTGTGCGATTGTTGGTTCAGAGCTAGAGCCTGAGTAATGGAAGGGTTACAATGCGCTGAAATAGTTTCCATCCTTGAACCTACTAAGCTACATCATGTCTCTTCGAATTAATCGCTCTGCTTTGGTTATGTTTTCTGCTCAGCAAATGTATGAGCTGATAAACGATGTTCGTTCTTATCCGGAGTTTTTGCCATGGTGCGCAAGCGCATCGGTATTGGAAGATGATGGCATTAACATGCGCGCTAGTCTTGAAGTGAGTAAGGGTGGGATGCGTCAGTCCTTTACAACGCACAACAATTTGCAGGCGCATGAGAAAATTTCTATGACGCTTGTAGAGGGGCCCTTTCGTAAGTTGAAAGGCGATTGGAACTTTATCGCACTTCGAGAGGATGCATGTAAGGTTGAGTTGGATCTCGAGTTTGAGCTAAAGAAAGGTGTCGCAAAGTTGGCGTTTGGACCAGTGTTTAATCAGGCAGCAAACACCATGGTTGACGCTTTTTGTGAGCGCGCAAAAGTGGTTTATGGAGCAAGTCTTGGAAAATAAATTACGCGTTGAAGTCGCCTATGCAAGGCCGGATCTTCAAAAAATTGTAGAGCTTGAAGTGGATGAGGGCACCACTGTTTTTGATGCCGCGGCGCGCTCTGGATTGGAAAAATTTTTTCCGGAAATTTCTTACGAAGAGATCGACATGGGGATTTTTGGCAAGATGGTTAAAAAGCCCCAAGAAGAGCGCTTGCGTGATGGTGACCGAATTGAGCTATACCGACCGCTCATTATTGATCCGAAGCAGGCTCGGCTCAATCGCGCGAAAAAGCCAAAAGCGTAAGGTTTGTCTTAGCTTGCTTAATAAGCGGAATGCTCTTCGAGCGTGTCGCCTTCATAATGCGTAAACTGGCCATTTTGGTAGAAGATGTTCACAACTTGTTGTTGCAACTCTCCGTCAGCTGGTAAATAGGTGTAGATGTAGCTCTCGTAATCATCATCGAAAACGTTTTTTACAATTGGCGTTCCTAAGACAAAATGTACCTGTCGCTTAGTCATTCCTCGGCTTAATTGTTCAAGCATTTCTTGAGTGACAATATTGCCCTGCTGCACATTGATTTTATAAACGCCGGGAAAGGCACAGGCCGACATCATTGTACTTAAGGTGAGTAAAAAGAGGAGAGGGCGGAGTTTTCTGGCGCCGCGAGATAGCATGTTTTGCATCTAAAACTTAATTCCACTAATGTTGGCGCCACTTCTATGCCGCCAATGATATTATTGCTGTAGAGCTGCGCATCTTACCTGATTTCAAATGGTTGCGCCTAATCTTACTGAAACAAATATTACTGAAATAAAAGAGTGCGTTATGCCCGATAATTCTGATCTAAAAAAAGCTGGTTTAAAGGTGACGGTTCCGCGTCTAAAAGTGTTGGGGCTGCTCGAAGCGTCGGATGGTCAGCACATGAGCGCAGAGGATGTATACAAAGCACTGCTAGAGTCGGGAGATGACGTCGGTTTGGCGACGGTTTATCGTGTACTCACTCAATTTGAGGCTGCAGGTCTTGTTCAGCGCAATAATTTTGAGGGTGGCCATGCCGTATTCGAGCTGGCGAGCGAAGAACATCACGATCATATGGTCGATACCGAAAGCGGAGAGGTGGTCGAGTTTTATGACGAGATTATCGAGCGGCGTCAGCATGAAATAGCCGCAGAACACGGTTTTGAGCTCGTTGATCATAGCCTGACGCTATACGTTAAAAAGAAACGTTAAGATAGCAATGCTATCGCGAGCTGTTTTAGATCCGTTGCTTATGTGAGCTTTAACATCTCGCGCGCATGCGCTTTCGTTTGATCCGTTATATCAATCCCGCCAAGCATTCTGGCCACTTCTTCCGTGCGCTCCTCATCATTGAGAGGGTCGACCGATGAATGCATTGTTCCATCCATGATCGATTTGCTGATGCGCAGGTGATGCTCTCCCTGAGAGGCGACCTGTGCCTGGTGCGTAATGCACATGACTTGACCATTCTTGCCGAGCTCTTTTAATAGTCGTCCAACAACCTCGGCAGTGCTGCCTCCAATTCCGACATCGACTTCATCGAAAATCATGCTCGGAACGGCTGAACGTTGTGCCAACACCACTTGTATCGCCAAGCTTATTCTCGAAAGCTCACCGCCGGATGCGATTTTGCCCAATGCGCGTGGCGGCTGGCCGGGATTGGTGCTGATCAAAAACTCAATGTCATCAATGCCGTGGATATTCGCATTACGCTCTTCATGTTGATCGATTTGCGTAACAAAGCGGACGTTCTGCATTGACATCATTTGAAGCTGTTCTGCTACCGCTTCCTCAAGAGAGATGGCGTACTTCATACGGCTGTCTCGCAGCGCGTTAGCACGCTCTAGGAAGTTGTCTTTGAGCTGCCCGACTTCTTGCTCTAGCGATGACAGGTTCTGGTCGCCGCCCGATAAAGCGTTGAGCTCTTCGGCGAGCTTACGGTGGACGTCGTTTAGGGTTTCGGGCTGGCAACGGTGTTTGCGGGCGAGTTGGTATGCGGTGCTTAAGCGCTCTTCGATAAACTCTAAGCGGGTTGGGTCTTGTTCAAAGTCATCAACATAGCTCCTGAGCGTGTTCGATGCTTCTTCAACCTGTATGGACGCTTCTTCAAAAAGAGCGAGCGCTTCGCTTAAGGTTGGATCTTCGCTTGGTAAGTGGCTAAGTGCATTTTTAGCCCTTTGGATAAGGGCGCCCGCTCCGTGCTCATCATCAGAGATGCTGCCGAGTGCTTCATGCGCGCTTTGAATGAGCGCTTCTGCATTGCCCAGCTTTGCTTGTTCTTGCTCCAGTTGCTCTATCTCGCCTTCTTGAAGCGAGAGTGTGTCCAACTCATCGACCTGAAAGTTTAGAACCTGCAGTCGAGCTTCCGTTTCTTCTCGATTATTGATGAGCATTTCAAAATGCTTGGCCTTTGCCTGCCATGCCTGAAAGTGCGCCATTACTTCTTTTGTAAGTGCGTCATGACCGGCATAGTCGTCTAAGAGGTTGCGATGTTTTTCTTTCACCAAGAGGCTTTGATGTTCGTGTTGACTATGGATGTCTATCATCTGTTCGCCAAGCGCTTTTATATCACTTAGAGGGCTCGGTTGACCGTTAATAAAGGCCTTTGAGCGGCCTTCCGCTGTAATAACGCGGCGTAAAATACACTCTTCATCGCTGTCTAGATCGTGTGCTTCAAGCCAGGCTTGCGCGCTTGGTATTTCTTTTACATCAAAACTTGCGCAAATTTCTGCTTTTTTTTCGCCGTGTCGAACCATGCCAGAATCAGCTCTATCGCCGAGCGCTAAGCCGAGTGCGCCGAGGAGTATCGATTTACCTGCACCAGTTTCTCCGGTTAGAACCGTCATGCCCGCGTTTAGGTCTATTTCTATTTCGCTAGCGATCGCGAAGTTTTTAATGCTGAGATGGTTGAGCATAAGTAGCGTCGTTTTTGAGTGAGTGACATAAGTATCGATTTGGAAGGAGTTTAAATGCCGATGCGCTCGGTGGTAAAGCGTCATTGAGTGAACACGCAAAAAAATTAGCCACATTGAGAGTAAGGCCTTGAAAAAAAATACTGCGCCCCCACTTCGTCCTCCAGCATGCTGGATTATCCCAGCCAGACAATGACTTGTAATGTATTTGAGGAAACGCACGTGAGTGTTGAAGAAAACAACCCAGAGAACCAGCAAGAAGAGTTGGTAGCCGAAAACGAGGCTTTACAAGCTGCTGATGCAGAGACTGAAGATCGCGCGCCTGTTGAAGAGGTCCAATCTGAGGATGAAGACTGGAAGGCGAAAGCCGAGGTGTTGGCGAATGAGTTGGCTTCCCTGAAGGATGCAACGGTTCGCGCGCAGGCGGAGGCTCAAAATGTTCGTCGCAGAGCAGAGCAGGACGTAGAGAAGGCCCACAAGTTTGCGTTGGAAAAATTCGCAAAGGAGTTGCTGCCGGTCATTGATGGCTTGGAAAAAACCATCGAGGCGGAGCAGGCAGCTGGCAACGAATCGACTCCTCTTTACGAGGGCGTCGAAATGACATTGTCGATGATGTTGGGTGCAGTGGGCAAGTTTGGTTTGGAGCAGGTGGACGCTGTGGGCTCGGCATTTGATCCTGCGCTTCATGAAGCGATGAGCATGGTTGAAACGCCGGACGCGGAAGCAAATACGGTCATAGCAGCGATGCAAAAAGGCTATACCTTGAACGGTCGTTTGGTTCGCCCGGCGATGGTAATTGTTGCTAAGTAAATGTTACGGACTTTCGAAGCAAGGAAAGTCAAAAAATAGCGATTTATATGTTTTTTTTATGTGGTTATGCGCTTGAAAATTAAGCAAGTGACCATACATCTAGATCAAAGGTTAATAGAGCTGTTAACAAGCTCGGCAGATTAGAGAGTGGAGTGAATCAATGGGCAAAATCATTGGAATTGACTTAGGTACAACGAATTCATGTGTTGCTGTTCTTGATGGCGACAAAGCAAAAGTAATTGAAAACGCTGAGGGCGATCGTACCACGCCTTCGATTATTGCGTTTACAGATGACAACGAAACATTGGTGGGGCAGCCTGCCAAGCGTCAGGCGGTTACTAATCCGAGCAATACGTTGTTTGCGATTAAGCGTTTGATCGGTCGTCGTTTTGAAGATGACGTGGTTCAGAAAGACATCAAAATGGTGCCTTACAAAATCACGAAGGCAGACAACGGTGATGCTTGGGTTGAAGTAAAAGGCGATAAGAAAGCGCCGCCTCAAATTTCTGCTGAGATCTTGAAAAAGATGAAGAAAACAGCAGAAGACTATCTGGGTGAGTCAGTCACTGAAGCGGTCATTACCGTTCCAGCATACTTTAATGACTCGCAGCGCCAGGCGACAAAAGATGCAGGCAAAATCGCAGGCCTAGACGTTAAGCGCATCATCAACGAGCCAACAGCAGCTGCGCTTGCTTATGGCTTAGATAAGAGTCAGGGTGACTCGACGATTGCTGTATACGACTTAGGTGGCGGTACGTTTGATATATCGATCATCGAGATCGCAGATGTCGATGGTGAAAAGCAGTTTGAAGTACTGGCTACTAACGGTGACACATTCCTTGGTGGCGAAGACTTTGACATGGCTTTGATTGACTACTTGGCCGACGAATTCAAGAAAGATTCGGGCATGGATTTGACGGGCGATCCGCTGGCAATGCAGCGTCTTAAAGAAGCTGCAGAAAAAGCGAAAGTGGAGCTTTCAAGTGCGCAGCAAACAGACGTGAACTTGCCATACATCACAGCTGATGCGTCTGGTCCTAAGCACCTTAACGTAAAAATGACACGTTCTAAGCTTGAGTCACTTGTTGAAGATTTAGTTATCCGAAGCCTCGAGCCTTGTAAAGTCGCTTTGAATGACGCTGGTTTGAGCACTTCAGAGATTGATGATGTGATTTTGGTCGGTGGTCAAACGCGTATGCCTTTGGTTCAGGCGAAGGTTCAAGAGTTCTTTGGTAAAGAGCCACGTCGTGATGTGAATCCTGACGAAGCTGTGGCAATGGGTGCGGCTATTCAGGCGGCTGTATTGGCCGGCGACGTAACAGACGTGCTTCTTCTGGATGTTACGCCTCTTACACTGGGGATCGAAACAATGGGAGGTGTTGCGACACCGCTAATTGATAAGAACACCACGATTCCGACGAAGAAGTCGCAAGTGTTCTCAACGGCTGAAGATAATCAGACAGCGGTTACGATTCACGTGGTTCAAGGTGAGCGTAAGCAGGCTTCGTCGAATAAGTCTCTTGGCCGTTTTGATTTGGCAGACATACCGCCTGCGGCACGTGGAATGCCTCAGATCGAAGTAACATTCGATATTGATGCGAACGGTATTCTGAATGTGTCGGCGAAGGATAAAGCGACAGGTAAAGAGCAGTCTATCGTGATCAAGGCTTCTTCTGGTCTTTCGGATGATGAGATCAATAACATGGTCAACGATGCGGAAGCGAACGCCGAAGCGGATCGTAAGTTCGAAGAGCTGGTCACTGCGCGTAATCAAGGCGATCAAATGGTGCACGCTACCAAGAAGACGCTAGAAGAAGCGGGTGACAAAGCGACCGCTGAAGAGAAAACCGCTATCGAAACTGCAATTGCAGAGCTTGAAGAAGCATTGAAGGGCGATGACAAAGATGCGATAGAGTCGAAAACTCAGGCATTGACTGAAGCCTCTTCTGGTCTAGCTCAAAAATTGTATGCTGAGCAAGCTGAAGGTGCAGCAGGCGCCGCTCCTGGCGGTGAAGAACAAGCTCAATCACAGTCTGGTGAAGACGTGGTAGATGCGGAGTTTGAAGAAGTAAAAGACGACAAAAAATAAGCGATAGCGCTTAGTCGGCTTGTTCAAGCTGTACGTTAACCTTAACGCGGAAGCATCGACTTCCGCGTTATTGTATCTAGTAAGCTTCTATTTCTGAGGCTGGAAGTGAAGAGAATTGGTGAATGACTCATGTCTAAAAGAGATTTCTACGAAGTCCTAGGCGTCGAACGCTCTGCCGACGATAAGGAAATCAAAAAAGCTTATCGCCGCCTAGCGATGAAATATCATCCCGATAGAAATCCGGATGATTCAGAAGCAGATGCAAAATTTAAAGAGGCAACAGAAGCCTACGAAATCCTTTCCGATTCGCAGAAGAAGGCGGCTTATGATCAATATGGCCATGCTGGTGTAGATCCAAGTGCTGGCGGTGGTGGCTTTGGTGGCGGAAGCGGTAATTTTAGCGATATCTTTGGCGATGTCTTTGGTGATATTTTTGGTGGCGGCGGCGGTCGTGGTGGTCAGCGTAGTTCGCGCGGATCAGATTTGCGCTATAACTTGGAGCTGGATTTAGAAGACGCAGTTCGTGGTAAGGATGTGAAAATTCGCGTTCCGACCCAAGTTACCTGTAAGCCTTGTGGAGGCTCCGGTGCAGCGAAGGGCTCTAAGCCAGAGACTTGTTCTACTTGTCATGGCCAGGGTCAAGTGCGCATGCAGCAAGGTTTTTTCAGTGTGCAGCAGACGTGTCCGCAGTGTCGAGGTCAAGGTCAGTTTATTAAGGACCCATGCACCTCATGCCATGGAATGGGTGTTCAGGAAGAGAATAAAACGCTTTCTGTAAAAGTGCCGCCAGGAGTAGACACCGGAGACCGAATTCGACTTGCGGGCGAGGGCGAAGCTGGAGCGATGGGCGGTCCTTCGGGGGATCTATATGTCCAAGTGTCTGTCAAAGAGCATCCGATTTTTGCGCGCGATGGGAGTAATCTTTATTGCGATGTGCCTATCAGTGTTGTCGACGCAGCGCTAGGTGGTGAGCTTGAAGTGCCAACGCTTGATGGTCGCGTAAAGCTGAAGATTCCGCCAGAGACGCAAAGTGGCAGAATGTTTCGTCTGCGCGGTAAAGGTGTTAAGCCGGTTCGAGGTGGCGCGGTAGGAGACTTGATGTGTCGAGTGACAGTCGAGACGCCTGTTAATTTGACCAAGAAGCAAAAAGATCTTTTGAAGCAGTTTCAGGAAACGCTCGACTCGAGTGATGGAAAGAAGCATGCTCCACAAAAGCACTCTTGGTTTGAGGGCGTTAAAAGCTTCTTTGATGATATGAAGCTGTAAGTGTTTACACGCCCGCTCAGCGGGCGTTTTTATTTATATGGATGGAAGAAAGATGACTAGAGTCGCCGTAACCGGTGCCATCGGGCGAATGGGTAAAATGCTGATCGAAGCTTTGGATCAATCATCGGAAGCAAGGTTAACCGCTGCTGTCGTGCTGCCAGACAGCTCCGCTATTGGTGCAGACGCGGGAGAGTTGGCTGGGCTGGGAAAAAATGGCGTAAAAATTGTTGGTGAGCTTTCTGCCGTTGTTGATGATTTTGATGTGCTGATCGATTTTACAGCTCCTGATGCCACTCTAGTGAATGCTGCGCTTTGTGCCGAGCACGGTAAAGGTATCGTGATTGGTACGACCGGATTTACTCCGGAAGAAGAGCGCACGCTGCTTGCTTGCCAATCGCATGCGGCGATGTGTAAAGCTGCTAACTTTAGTACGGGCGTGAACGTGTGCCTGAATCTTCTGCAGAAAGCGGCCGAGATACTTGGTGATGCGTATGATGTCGAAATCTACGAAGCGCATCATAAGCACAAAGTTGATGCTCCGTCGGGTACGGCACTTGCTATGGGGCAATCCGTTGCGGACGGACTTGGTCGCAATCTGCGCGAAGTTGCAGTCTATGGCCGTGAAGGACAGACTGGCGCGAGAGATAAAGAAACGATTGGTTTTGCTACTGTTAGAGGTGGTGATGTAGTGGGTGATCATACCGTTATGTTTTTGGGTGAGGGTGAGCGCGTTGAAATAACCCACAAAGCGTCAAGTCGCATGGCTTTTGCAAATGGGGCTGTTCGCGCTGCGGCTTGGTTAGATGGTCAAAATCCGGGGCTCTATGAAATGAGAGATGTCCTTGATTTGAAGTAGCAGTCCTTTAAAAAGAATGTAATTGCATAGACACAAAAATGTGAAATGTGTACAATGCCGCCGCTTGAGGAAAGCGTCGTTCGTACGCTAAGAATTATAAGAAAAGCGAGGTGGAATTTATTCGGCCTCGCTTTTTTGTAAGTATTTACCATACTTGATACGCCTCAGGCCCGCCAAAGACGGTTTCTTTCGATTCGATAATCAAACTGCTTAGCCAAGCGCGAGGAACTGGTGTTGACTAAACCCGCAATTTTAGCTCTTGAAGACGGCTCCATTTTTAAAGGTATTTCTATCGGCGCAGATGGAGAAACCACTGGAGAAGTTGTTTTTAACACCGCAATGACAGGGTATCAGGAGATCCTTACTGACCCTTCTTATGCTAAACAAATTGTTACCCTAACTTATCCCCATATCGGCAATACTGGCGTCAACTCCGAAGACGTAGAAAGTGATCAGATCTGGTCTGCTGGTTTAGTGATCAGAGATCTGCCCTTAGTTGCCAGTTCGTGGCGCTCAGAAAAGCCTCTCGATGCCTATTTGAAAGAGAATAACATTGTTGCAATTGCTGATATTGATACTCGGCGTTTGACGCGAATTCTTCGAGAAAAGGGAGCGCAGAACGGGTGCATTTTATCCGGCGACAATATTTCAGAAGAGCAGGCACTTGAAAAAGCCAAAGCCTTTCCAGGTTTGAAGGGAATGGACTTAGCGAAAGAAGTAACACACAAAGAGACGTTTGAGTGGACAGAGGCTGAATGGGATTTGGTCGATGGGTATAGTCAGTCGCGCGACACTGAATTCCACGTGGTTGCTTATGACTTTGGCGTAAAACGCAACATTTTGCGTATGCTAGCTTCAAGAGGCTGTAAACTGACCGTCGTTCCAGCGCAAACCCCAGCAAGCGAAGTGCTAGCTCTGAAGCCAGACGGCGTCTTCTTATCAAATGGGCCGGGTGACCCGGAGCCGTGTGATTACGCAATTGCAGCGATCAGAGAAATTCTAGAGACAAAAATTCCCGTTTTTGGGATTTGTTTAGGGCATCAGTTGTTGGCGTTGGCGAGCGGTGCGCAAACCATGAAAATGAAGTTTGGTCACCATGGTGCAAACCATCCTGTGCAAGATCTCGACACTAGCGTGGTTATGATTACGAGTCAGAATCACGGCTTTGCGGTTGATGAGGCAACGCTTCCTTCGAATTTAGAAGCAACGCATAAATCTTTATTTGACGGAAGCCTGCAAGGCATTCGTCGCACGGATACGCCTGCTTATAGTTTTCAGGGTCACCCTGAGGCGAGCCCGGGGCCGCATGATGTAGCGCCGTTATTCGACCAGTTTATAGAAGCAATGCGCAAAGCGTAGTTGTCGGTTTAACATCGATTTTATATACGAATTTGAGATCGTGGTTACTTATTTAATCGCGATTGAAGAAACAAAACAGTACAAGTGGAACGAATCTAGATGCCAAAGCGTAGCGACATAAAGAGTATTCTAATTATTGGTGCTGGGCCGATCGTAATTGGTCAGGCTTGTGAATTTGATTACTCGGGCGCACAAGCCTGTAAGGCTCTCCGAGAAGAGGGTTATCGGGTCATCCTTGTGAATTCAAACCCTGCAACGATTATGACCGATCCGGCGATGGCGGATGCGACTTATATAGAGCCGATCACCTGGGAGACCGTAGAGCGAATTATTGAAGTTGAGCGTCCGGATGCGCTTTTACCCACTATGGGTGGTCAAACCGCGCTTAATTGTGCTTTGGATCTTGAGCGCGAAGGGGTGCTTGAGAAGTATGGCGTAGAAATGATTGGTGCAAATGCTGATACGATCGATAAAGCGGAAGATCGTGATCGTTTTGACAAGGCAATGAAGTCAATTGGTCTTGAGACGCCTCGCTCTGGCATTGCGCATAGCATGGAAGAGGCCGTTGCCCTTATTGATGAGTTGGGTTTTCCCAGCATTATTCGTCCATCGTTCACCATGGGCGGAAGCGGCGGTGGTATTGCGTACAACCGTGAAGAGTTTGAAGAAATTTGCGCGCGTGGTTTGGACTTGTCTCCAACAAGCGAGCTGTTGATCGATGAATCTTTGATCGGCTGGAAAGAATATGAGATGGAGGTTGTTCGCGATAAAAAGGACAATTGCATCATCATCTGTTCGATTGAGAATTTTGATGCAATGGGTGTTCATACTGGGGATTCCATTACCGTCGCACCAGCGCAGACCTTGACTGACAAAGAATATCAGATCATGCGTAATGCATCGTTGGCGGTTTTGCGTGAGATCGGCGTTGAAACCGGCGGTTCAAACGTGCAGTTTGGCATCAGCCCTACAACAGGGCGAATGGTGGTGATCGAGATGAATCCTCGTGTATCTCGATCTTCTGCGCTTGCCTCCAAAGCAACGGGCTTTCCGATTGCAAAAGTAGCCGCAAAACTGGCAGTTGGTTATACGCTTGATGAGCTTCAAAATGATATTACGGGGGGCGCCACACCTGCGTCGTTCGAACCTTCAATCGATTATGTTGTTACCAAGATTCCTCGTTTTACATTTGAGAAGTTCCCGCAAGCAGATGCGACACTGACGACGCAGATGAAATCTGTTGGTGAGGTGATGTCAATCGGCCGTAATTTCCAGGAATCTTTCCATAAGGCGATTCGTGGGCTTGAGGTTGGCTCTTATGGGTTCGAGCCCAAGCTGGACCTGAAAGCTGAGAACGCGGCTGAAGTGTTGCGTGGTGAACTAAGTACGCCAAATGCCGAGCGCCTCTGGTATATCGGGGATGCTTTCCGCTCTGGTATGAGCGTTGATGAAGTGTTTTCTCTTACGGGTATTGATCCGTGGTTCCTTGTTCAAATCGAGGACTTGATTGAAGAAGAGCAAGTCGTCTCGAATATGATTCGGTCCGACATTACGCCCGAAGCGATCCGCAGACTGAAGCGAAAAGGTTTCTCTGATCATCGCTTGGCGGATCTGCTTGATCTAAGCGAAAAGGCATTTCGAACGATACGACATCAGCATGGTGTTCGACCGGTTTATAAGCGTGTAGATACCTGTGCAGCTGAGTTTTCAACTGCAACAGCGTATATGTACTCAAGCTATGATGAAGAGTGTGAAGCGCAAACGACAGATCGCGATAAGATTGTTGTGATTGGTGGTGGTCCGAACAGAATAGGTCAGGGCATCGAGTTCGATTATTGCTGCGTGCATGCTGCGCTTGCTATGCGTGAAGACGGCTACGAAACAATCATGATCAACTGTAACCCGGAGACAGTTTCTACTGATTATGACACCTCAGATCGCTTGTATTTTGAGTCCATCACTCTCGAGGATGTGCTTGAAATTATCGAGCTAGAAAAGCCAAAAGGCGTCATCGTTCATTATGGCGGGCAAACGCCTTTGAAGCTCGCGCGAGGTTTGGAAGAGGCCGGTGTCCCGATTATTGGTACGAGCCCTGACGCGATTGACCGTGCTGAAGACCGAGAGCGCTTCCAGCAAATGATTCAGCGTTTAGGGTTGAAGCAGCCCAAGAACTCAACTGTACGAAGCCTGGAAGAGGGTATCGTTGCAGCGAAAGATATTGGCTACCCATTGGTTGTTCGCCCATCGTACGTTCTTGGCGGCAGAGCAATGGAAATTGTGTACAAAGAGTCTGAGCTGATCCGCTATATGAAGGATGCTGTTCAAGTGTCTAACGATAGTCCAGTGTTGCTTGATCACTTCTTGAATGCCGCGATTGAGGTTGATATCGATGCGATTAGTGACGGTAAGCAGGTAGTGATCGGTGCCATTATGCAGCACATAGAGCAAGCGGGTGTGCACTCAGGTGACTCTGCCTGTTCTTTGCCTCCTTATACTCTGGCAGCAGATGTTCAAGACCAAATGCGTGAAGCTGTGAAATCAATGGCGCTAGAGTTAGGTGTTGTTGGCTTGATGAATGTGCAGCTAGCGTATCAGGATGAGATGATTTACGTGATTGAGGTAAATCCACGCGCCTCTCGTACTGTGCCCTTTGTGTCCAAGGCGATTGGAACGTCCTTAGCGAAAATTGCAGCGCGAGTGATGGCTGGCAAGTCCCTTGAGGAGCTTGGCTTTACAGAAGAAATTATTCCGGAGCATTACAGCGTTAAAGAGTCCGTTTTCCCGTTTAAGAAATTCCCGGCGGTTGACCCTATTTTGGGCCCAGAAATGAAGTCAACTGGAGAGGTAATGGGAGTTGGTGATACCTTCGATGAAGCGTTTGCGAAAGGCTTTATTGCGACAGGTGAGATCTTACCAAGCTCTGGTAAGGCTTTCTTGAGTGTTCGGGATGTCGACAAGGACGGTGTTGTTGATGTTGCGCGCCTTCTCGTGGATGGGGGCTATAAAATTGTTGCAACTCGCGGAACTGCAAAAGCAATTCAGGATGCAGGAATCGAAGTCGAGGTGGTGAACAAGGTACTTGAGGGCCGTCCGCATGTTGTTGATGTTATCAAGAATGGTGAAATCACCCTGATTGTGAATACAACGGAAGGGCGTCAGGCTATCAAGGACTCTTCGCATATTCGCCATTCTGCACTTCAGAAGAAGATTGCGTATAGTACGACTTTAGCCGGTGGCGAGGCGATTGCGCGAGCAATGCGTTTTGGTTCCAACGAGACAGTACGAAGATTGCAAGATCTACATTAACCCATAGCGAACAGATAAATAACTAGGGAAACTATGAATCGTATTCCGATGACCGTGCAGGGCGAAAAAGCCTTGCGCGAAGAGCTAACAGAACTTAAAACGGAAGCGCGGCCTCGTGTCATTGAGGCCATTGCAGATGCGCGGGAGCATGGCGATCTGAAAGAAAATGCTGAGTATCATGCTGCACGCGAGCAGCAGAGCTTCATAGAAGGTCGTATTCAGGAGATTGAGGGTAAGCTTTCAAATGCCCAAGTGATCGATGTGACTGCCATTGAGCCAAGTGGTCGCGTTATCTTTGGTTCTACCATTACGTTGATACGTATGGACGACGACGCAGAAGTAAAGTACCAAATTGTCGGTGATGATGAAGCTGACATAAAGGCAGGTAAAATTTCGGTATCGTCGCCTATTGCACGTGCTCTTATCGGTAAGAATGAGGGTGATATTGCTGGAGTTCAGGTTCCGGACGGCATTGTCGAGTATGAGATTGATGAAGTAGCACACATTTAATGTTTGCTCGTTGAAAAAAAGCGCCCTAGAGGCGCTTTTTTTGTTTTGCTTGGGCGTGTTAAGAGCGAAGTAGATTCGACAGCTTTGGATTTGGCTTCTTGCTTCGACGTAAAAGGATCGCGATTTTACCGATGACCTGAACGAGTTGAGCTTTGCTGCTTTCGCATAACTCGTTCACCGCTTGTTCGCGAAAGTCGCGGTCGTTTGAGCTAAGTTTGACCTTGATTAGCTCATGTTGCTCAAGAGCTCGGTCCAACTCTTCAAGCAAACCCTCGCTGATGCCTTTATCACCCACTATAATGACGGGGTTAAGGTTGTGAGCGATGGCTCGCATTTGTTTTTTCTCTGCAGCGTTGAGTGTTGTCATGAGATTGTCCTATTAGTATCTGGGCGCAAGTGTACTCCGTCATTGCGCGAAACCAAAGTCAATAATTTAAAACTGCAAATATTATAGAAGAGCTATTGTATGGCGCGTTCAAAGTCCAGTGGTCGTTGGCTTAAAGAGCATTTTGATGATCAATATGTAAAGCGTTCGCAAGAAGACGGCTATCGTTCTCGTGCGAGCTATAAACTCATCGAGCTGCATGAAAAAGACAAGTTGTTTAAAAAAGGCATGACGGTGATTGATCTGGGTGCGGCGCCGGGCGGGTGGACTCAGGTTGCAGCAGAGTACATTGGTGATTCTGGAAAAGTGATCGCGAGCGATATATTGCCGATGGATCCGCTGCCAGACGTGACGTTTGTGCAAGGTGATTTTACGGATGACGATGTCTT
>NZ_LWFU01001216.1:0-757 GCF_001635135.1 Oleiphilus sp. HI0080 | reverse complement strand
GGCAATGCGGCGGCGACCGTGACACGTACTGTGAACGTCGTCGATACCGGCGCGCCGACCATTACCCTACTGGGCAGCAACCCGATCCTGCATGAACTGCAAACGCCATTTACTGATCCTGGCGCGACCGCCTCCGATGCAGCCGATGGCGATCTATCTGGTTCCATCGTCCCAACTGGCGCTGTCGATCCAAATGTTGCAGGCACTTATACACTCACCTACAACGTCACCGACTCTCAGAGCAACGCCGCGCCGACAGTCACTCGTGACGTGATCGTGGCTGACCGCACCGCTCCAGTAATTACACTGAATGGCGCCGCTACGGTACAACACGAGCAAGGCACGACCTACACGGATCTTGGCGCAGCAGCGACCGATATTATTGATGACAATGCAACACTCACTTCAGCGATTTTGGTAAGTGGTTCGGTGAACGATGCCGTAGCGGGCACTTATGCTCTGACTTACGATGTATCTGACGCCACAGGCAATGCCGCAACGCAAGTTACGCGCACCGTCAATGTGGTCGACACGACCATCCCAGTCATCACGCTACTTGGTTCTGATCCTGTCGATCACGAGGTAGGCACGGTTTACACCGATGCCGGCGCAACCGCTTCCGATAACATCGATGGTGTTATTACCGGTAACATTGGCGTGACTGGCAGCGTCAATGCCAGCGTCATTGGCACGTATTCTCTTACTTACAACGTGCAAGACTCGTCGGGCAATGCGGCGGCGACCGTGACACGTACTG
>NZ_LWFU01001215.1:0-1314 GCF_001635135.1 Oleiphilus sp. HI0080 | reverse complement strand
GGCGCGCCGACCATTACCCTACTGGGCAGCAACCAGATCCTGCATGAACTGCAAACGCCATTTACTGATCCTGGCGCGACCGCCTCCGATGCAGCCGATGGCGATCTATCTGGTTCCATCGTCCCAACTGGCGCTGTCGATCCAAATGTTGCAGGCACTTATACACTCACCTACAACGTCACCGACTCTCAGAGCAACGCCGCGCCGACAGTCACTCGTGACGTGATCGTGGCTGACCGCACCGCTCCAGTGATTACACTGAATGGCGCCGCTACGGTACAGCACGAGCAAGGCACGACCTACACGGATCTTGGCGCAGCAGCGACCGATATTATTGATGACAATGCAACACTCACTTCAGCGATTTTGGTAAGTGGTTCGGTGAACGATGCCGTAGCGGGCACTTATGCTCTGACTTACGATGTATCTGACGCCACAGGCAATGCCGCAACGCAAGTTACGCGCACCGTCAATGTGGTCGACACGACCATCCCAGTCATCACGCTACTTGGTTCTGATCCTGTCGATCACGAGGTAGGCACGGTTTACACCGATGCCGGCGCAACCGCTTCCGATAACATCGATGGTGTTATTACCGGTAACATTGGCGTGACTGGCAGCGTCAATGCCAGCGTCATTGGCACGTATTCTCTTACTTACAACGTGCAAGACTCGTCGGGCAATGCGGCGGCGACCGTGACACGTACTGTGAACGTCGTCGATACCGGCGCGCCGACCATTACCCTACTGGGCAGCAACCCGATCCTGCATGAACTGCAAACGCCATTTACTGATCCTGGCGCGACCGCCTCCGATGCAGCCGATGGCGATCTATCTGGTTCCATCGTCCCAACTGGCGCTGTCGATCCAAATGTTGCAGGCACTTATACACTCACCTACAACGTCACCGACTCTCAGAGCAACGCCGCGCCGACAGTCACTCGTGACGTGATCGTGGCTGACCGCACCGCTCCAGTAATTACACTGAATGGCGCCGCTACGGTACAACACGAGCAAGGCACGACCTACACGGATCTTGGCGCAGCAGCGACCGATATTATTGATGACAATGCAACACTCACTTCAGCGATTTTGGTAAGTGGTTCGGTGAACGATGCCGTAGCGGGCACTTATGCTCTGACTTACGATGTATCTGACGCCACAGGCAATGCCGCAACGCAAGTTACGCGCACCGTCAATGTGGTCGACACGACCATCCCAGTCATCACGCTACTTGGTTCTGATCCTGTCGATCACGAGGTAGGCACGGTTTACACCGATGCCGGCGCAACCGCTTCCGATAACATCGATGGT
>NZ_LWFU01001214.1:0-2856 GCF_001635135.1 Oleiphilus sp. HI0080 | reverse complement strand
GTAGGTTAGAATCATTTCCTGAGTAAGCGATGATGATGGCACATACGCCATGCTCCAGCTGCCAAAGTAGCGATAGTCGATGGACTCGTAGCTCAGAATAACTGCGTCGCTGTGCCTCGGATCCTTAAGGGGTCCTGGGGATTTTCCGTCTTAAAAAGACATAATCCTCTACAGCCCCCGTGGCTCCTGGCCTCCAGCGGGGTATTAACTTCCTCCTAGCCCTTAACTTGTCCCTTTCGGTTATTATGCTGAGCTTTTTAGGCATCAGATATGGCATATACCGAAAGGCTCCAGATCCTCATTGACGCAGAAATCAATGATTTGTACAGCCCTCCCAGTTTCACCCTCGAAGAACGTCGATTTTACTTTACTCTGAATGAGATGGAAGCCCGTGTCGCCAACGCTATCCGTAGCCGGGCTCACCGCTGTTTCTTTGTCGCTCTGTTGGGTTACTTCAAGTCCAGGCCTGTGGTTCTGAGTCCGAGTTTTGGCGATGTCGAAGAGGATTTGCGGTTTATCGCCAAAGAACAGTTGCCTGGTCCCGGTATCAGGCGCTTCTCATTGGATCAAAAGCAAAAGGATCGCCTATACCAGAAAATATTTGATCTCCTCAATTATCAAAAATGGCGGGATAGACAGGATCGAGGTTCCTTAATCACTCACTTACAGCAAACAGCTAAGTCGTGGGTTGAACCCCGGTATTTGTTCGATGCAACCACCGAGTATTTATCACTGCGTCGTATTGCAATTCCCAAATACACGGTGATGCAGACCGTGGTAAGCCAGGCGATGAAACAGGAACGAGAGCGTATTACTGCTTCGCTGCAAAACCAGTTATCAGGGAGGTTGTCGACTGAGCTCGCAAACTTGGTGGACGGAAAAGGGGCATTGCCTCTGTCTAAATTGAGGTTGTCTGCCAAGAACTTTACTCCTACGGAACTGGAAAAGGAGCTCAAGGTGAAACGATTAATCGAGCCTTGGATGAGTGAAGTTAACACCGTGGTTAAAGCCTTGTCGCTCTCAATAAAAAACCAACAGCACTTTGCTTCGATGGTTGATTATTATGGAAGTAAGATCAAGCGTTTTGACCGAGCTATTCAACAGCTATATTTACTGTGCTATCTGCAGGAGCGTGCCGAGCAAAATAGTGAGCGTCTGGCCGACGGTTTTGTCTACCACATTCGGAAAGTCCATGAGCAGGCCAAAGTGTACGCGAAAGAGGCAGCCTACCGGGACTGGGAAGGCGCTGCTGCCAATATCAGCAAGGCTGCGGAATTGCTCCATCTTTTTATTGATAACTCCATCGATGAAAAACAGCCTTTTGGTGCTGTAAAACGGGAGGCTCAAAAGCTGCTTAAATGTCGGGATATCGAGTCATTGTGCCTGTATCTTAACAAGCAAAAACGCGCACTTGATGATTATTACTGGGAATACTATGACCAACAAAAGCCGCTGTTAGAGAAGGTGCTACGGCCAATCTTCCAGTGTCTAGCCTTCCAGGCTACTGAGAACACACAGGCCCTGGCTACACAGCTAGCCGTCACTAAGGGCGAGTTAGCCACTGGTGCTATTCTCCAAACCATGAACCGACGGCTAATTCAGCCCAAACAGAAGGCATACCTTATTGATCAGGAGAACAACGTCCTACCGGATCGTTTTGAGTGGCTCCTATATCTGCAGATTCCCAGCAAGCTGAATGGACAGCTCTATCTCCCGACCGTCATTAAGTTCCGTTCTCTCCAGGATGATTTGGTCAGCAATGAGCGCTGGAAAGGCAAAAAGACGCTGATCCAACAATCCATGTTGCCTCGCCTGACGGCGAAACCCAGCAAACTAATCGAGACTTTATCCTGTGATCTCAACGATAAACTACAACAGGTCAGTCGGCGCATCGAAAACGGTGACAACCAAAACGTTATCCTGCGCAATCGCACCGGTAAAACAAAGTGGCGGCTGCCCTCAACCGGTGTTAAAAGTATGCTGAACAACCCGTTCTTTGACCAGATAAAACCGATTAATATTACCGATGTACTGCGCTACGTGGATCAGGAGACTGGCTTTCTGGACAACTTTGAACATGTACTACCTGTCCAGTCGAAAGGCCGTGCGAATGTTAATGATCTGTTGGCCGTTATTATTGGTAACGGCACTAATTACGGGCTGTACGGCATGGCCAATATCTCCGACCGGGCGTATGACCAACTAAAAGGTATCCAAGCCAATTACCTGCGGCCGGAGACGCTAAATAATGCCAATGATGTAATCAACAACTCGGTCGCCAGGCTGGCCATCTTTAAACACTACAATATCCAGGAAGACCTCATCCATGCCAGTGCCGATGGGCAAAAGTTCGAGAGCCGGTTGGAGACTTTTAAAACCCGGTACTCCTCAAAATACTTTGGTACTAACAAAGGCGTCTCGGCCATCACTTTGATAGCCAATCACGCAGCGCTAAACGCCAAGGTGATTGGCTCCAACGAACATGAATCCCACTACATCTTTGATTTGTTGCAAAGCAATACATCAGAGATACAACCCGATGTATTATCGACCGATACCCATGGGGTTAATCATGTAAATTTTGCCTTGTTGGATCTGTTTGGCTACACCTTTGCCCCCAGATATGCCCAGTTCGGCAAGGTCATTGAAGAGATGTTCAAAGTCAGTGAAAACAAAGACCAGGGCGTAACACTGAGTTTAAAAAAGCCGATTAAAACAGACCTCATCATTGAGCACTGGGATACCATCCAGCGTATTGCCATCTCGCTTCAGGAGAAAAGTACCACACAAGCGATTCTGGTTCGCAAGTTATCTGGTTACAGCAAAAGCCACCCGTTATTACAGGCCCTGACTGAG
>NZ_LWFU01001213.1:0-1580 GCF_001635135.1 Oleiphilus sp. HI0080 | reverse complement strand
CACTCCTATCCACAAGTCATCCCCTGGCTTTTCAACGACAGTGGGTTCGGTCCTCCAGTCAGTGTTACCTAACCTTCAACCTGCTCATGGATAGATCACTCGGTTTCGGGTCTAATCCTAGCAACTATGCGCCCTATTAAGACTCGGTTTCCCTACGGCTCCCCTATACGGTTAACCTTGCTACTAAAATTAAGTCGCTGACCCATTATACAAAAGGTACGCAGTCACAGAACAAGTCTGCTCCCACTGCTTGTACGCATACGGTTTCAGGATCTATTTCACTCCCCTCACAGGGGTTCTTTTCGCCTTTCCCTCACGGTACTGGTTCACTATCGGTCAGTCAGGAGTATTTAGCCTTGGAGGATGGTCCCCCCATCTTCAGACAAGATAACACGTGTCCCGTCCTACTTAATATGTGATCGCTGTGTCTTCGTGTACGGGGCTATCACCCTCTATTGCTGCACTTTCCAGAGCATTCCACTAACACAACAACCATCGGCTGATCCCCGTTCGCTCGCCGCTACTAGGGGAATCTCGGTTGATTTCTTTTCCTCCGGGTACTTAGATGTTTCAGTTCTCCGGGTTCGCTTCCTACACCTATGAATTCAGTGCAGGATATCCGCCTTATGACGGATGGGTTTCCCCATTCGGAAATCGTTGGGTCAAAGCTCGTTTACCAGCTTACCAACGCTTATCGCAGGTTTCTACGTCCTTCATCGCCTCTGACTGCCAAGGCATCCACCGTATGCGCTTAGTCGCTTGACTATATAACCCAAAGAGTCCTCCAGGACGACCTTTTACCATCCTAGTCTCGAGTCATATAACGACCAAATCGTAACGTTTTCGCCGGATAACGCTTGATATGAATCTCATTTCTTACATTATCCATACTACATACACCATCGCTGATAGTGATGGGCACATAGTATTTAGCATTGCACCATCAATAGTCATCACAACTACTAACAATGCCTTTCTACTATCACATTCCAAATTGTTAAAGAGCTTTCTGATCTCTGATCAGAACTAAAACAACTCAACAAAAGCCAACGCCTTTATCGAATAATTTTAGTTATGAGCAGAAGAAATTGGTGGAGCTAAGCAGGATCGAACTGCTGACCTCCTGCGTGCAAGGCAGGCGCTCTCCCAGCTGAGCTATAGCCCCAATTTACAGCGGTTTTTGCAAACCTTAATAAGGTATATTTTCTATTAGGCGAGGAACGTCTTGCGTCGCGTACTAACAGTACGTGAGCAATGCGTTAACGAAGCATAATGGAAAATTGGTAGGCCTGGGCAGACTTGAACTGCCGACCTCACCCTTATCAGGGGTGCGCTCTAACCACCTGAGCTACAGGCCTTCTAGGGCCTATGCCCTTTCGCTCTCTAAATACCAACCAAGCAATTCGTGTGAACTCTGACCAAAATGAGTCCGTTTCGTTTAAGGAGGTGATCCAGCCCCAGGTTCCCCTAGGGCTACCTTGTTACGACTTCACCCCAGTCATGAACCACACCGTGGTAATCGTCCTCCCGAAGGTTAGACTAACTACTTCTGGTGCAATCCACTCCCATGGTGTGACGGG
>NZ_LWFU01001212.1:0-5787 GCF_001635135.1 Oleiphilus sp. HI0080 | reverse complement strand
AAACCCCAGCAGGGTGTCTGCTGGGGTTTCTGATTAAAGCCTGACGATGACCTACTCTCACATGGGACCTCCCACACTACCATCGGCGATGAACCGTTTCACTTCTGAGTTCGGGATGGGATCAGGTGGTTCCAGTTCTCTATGGTCGTCAGGCAAAACTCTGGTTGAAGACCATCACTGATCACCAACACTTAATTCTGCTGTTGTCTTTAACATTGGAAGCGATAGTAGCGCTTGGATGATGTTCGACTCACATCATTTCGTTATCCGTCTTTCGTTCGATCTGGACTTTACACCAGAGACTTCTCTCGAAGCGTCTTTGGCGTTATATAGTCAAGCCTCACGGGCAATTAGTACTGGTTAGCTCAACGCCTCACAACGCTTACACACCCAGCCTATCAACCTCATAGTCTTTAAGGGCCCTTTAGGATTCTCAAGGAATCAGGGAAAACTTATCTTGAAGGGGGCTTCCCGCTTAGATGCCTTCAGCGGTTATCCTGTCCGAACATAGCTACCGGGCAATGCCATTGGCATGACAACCCGAACACCAGAGGTTCGTCCACTCCGGTCCTCTCGTACTAGGAGCAGCTCTTCTCAATTTTCCAACGTCCACGGCAGATAGGGACCGAACTGTCTCACGACGTTCTAAACCCAGCTCGCGTACCACTTTAAATGGCGAACAGCCATACCCTTGGGACCGGCTTCAGCCCCAGGATGTGATGAGCCGACATCGAGGTGCCAAACACCGCCGTCGATGTGAACTCTTGGGCGGTATCAGCCTGTTATCCCCGGAGTACCTTTTATCCGTTGAGCGATGGCCCTTCCATACAGAACCACCGGATCACTATGACCTACTTTCGTACCTGCTCGACGTGTCTGTCTCGCAGTTAAGCGGGCTTATGCCATTACACTAACCGCATGATGTCCGACCATGCTTAGCCCACCTTCGTGCTCCTCCGTTACTCTTTGGGAGGAGACCGCCCCAGTCAAACTACCCACCACACAGTGTCCTCGATCCAGATAATGGACCTGAGTTAGAACCTCAAACATACCAGGGTGGTATTTCAAGGATGGCTCCACACACACTGGCGTGCATGTTTCAAAGCCTCCCACCTATCCTACACAAGTAGGCTCAAAGTTCACTGTGAAGCTGTAGTAAAGGTTCACGGGGTCTTTCCGTCTAGCCGCGGATACGCTGCATCTTAACAGCGATTTCAATTTCACTGAGTCTCGGGTGGAGACAGCTTAGCCATCGTTACACCATTCGTGCAGGTCGGAACTTACCCGACAAGGAATTTCGCTACCTTAGGACCGTTATAGTTACGGCCGCCGTTTACCGGGGCTTCGATCAAGAGCTTCGCATACGCTAACCCCATCAATTAACCTTCCGGCACCGGGCAGGTGTCACACCCTATACGTCCTCTTTCGAGTTTGCAGAGTGCTGTGTTTTTAATAAACAGTCGCAGCTAACTGGTATCTTCGACTGCCGCTAGCTTAGGGAGCAAGTCCCATCACCGGCAGCAGCGTACCTTCTCCCGAAGTTACGGTACCATTTTGCCTAGTTCCTTCACCCGAGTTCTCTCAAGCGCCTTGGTATTCTCTACCTGACCACCTGTGTCGGTTTGGGGTACGGTTTCTTTATATCTGAAGCTTAGAAGTTTTTCCTGGAAGCAGAGCATCAACCACTTCAATCCCGTAGGATCTCGTCATCAGTTCTCAGCCTTAGGGGACCGGATTTGCCTAATCCCCCAGCCTACAACCTTAAACATGGACAACCATCGCCATGCTGGCCTAGCTTTCTCCGTCTCTCCATCGCAATATAAAGAAGTACAGGAATATTAACCTGTTTCCCATCGACTACGCTTCTCAGCCTCGCCTTAGGGGCCGACTCACCCTGCGCCGATTAGCGTTGCGCAGGAACCCTTGGTCTTCCGGCGGGGAAGTTTTTCACTCCCCTTATCGTTACTCATGTCAGCATTCGCACTTCTGATACCTCCAGCAAACCTCTCGATTCACCTTCAACGGCTTACAGAACGCTCCTCTACCATATAGATAAATCTATATCCGCAGCTTCGGTTCATAGTTTGAGCCCCGTTAAATCTTCCGCGCAGGCCGACTCGACTAGTGAGCTATTACGCTTTCTTTAAAGGATGGCTGCTTCTAAGCCAACCTCCTAGCTGTCTAAGCCTTCCCACATCGTTTCCCACTTAACTATGAATTTGGGACCTTAGCTGGCGGTCTGGGTTGTTGCCCTCTCCACAACGGACGTTAGCACCCGCAGTGTGTCTCCCGTGCTCGCACTCATAGGTATTCGGAGTTTGCATGGGGTTGGTAAGTCGGGATGACCCCCTAGCCCAAACAGTGCTCTACCCCCTATGGTGATACACGAGGCGCTACCTAAATAGCTTTCGAGGAGAACCAGCTATCTCCGAGTTTGATTAGCCTTTCACTCCTATCCACAAGTCATCCCCTGGCTTTTCAACGACAGTGGGTTCGGTCCTCCAGTCAGTGTTACCTAACCTTCAACCTGCTCATGGATAGATCACTCGGTTTCGGGTCTAATCCTAGCAACTATGCGCCCTATTAAGACTCGGTTTCCCTACGGCTCCCCTATACGGTTAACCTTGCTACTAAAATTAAGTCGCTGACCCATTATACAAAAGGTACGCAGTCACAGAACAAGTCTGCTCCCACTGCTTGTACGCATACGGTTTCAGGATCTATTTCACTCCCCTCACAGGGGTTCTTTTCGCCTTTCCCTCACGGTACTGGTTCACTATCGGTCAGTCAGGAGTATTTAGCCTTGGAGGATGGTCCCCCCATCTTCAGACAAGATAACACGTGTCCCGTCCTACTTAATATGTGATCGCTGTGTCTTCGTGTACGGGGCTATCACCCTCTATTGCTGCACTTTCCAGAGCATTCCACTAACACAACAACCATCGGCTACTCCCCGTTCGCTCGCCGCTACTAGGGGAATCTCGGTTGATTTCTTTTCCTCCGGGTACTTAGATGTTTCAGTTCTCCGGGTTCGCTTCCTACACCTATGTATTCAGTGCAGGATATCCGCCTTATGACGGATGGGTTTCCCCATTCGGAAATCGTTGGGTCAAAGCTCGTTTACCAGCTTACCAACGCTTATCGCAGGTTTCTACGTCCTTCATCGCCTCTGACTGCCAAGGCATCCACCGTATGCGCTTAGTCGCTTGACTATATAACCCAAAGAGTCCTCCAGGACGACCTTTTACCATCCTAGTCTCGAGTCATATAACGACCAAATCGTAACGTTTTCGCCGGATAACGCTTGATATGAATCTCATTTCTTACATTATCCATACTACATACACCATCGCTGATAGTGATGGGCACATAGTATTTAGCATTGCACCATCAATAGTCATCACAACTACTAACAATGCCTTTCTACTATCACATTCCAAATTGTTAAAGAGCTTTCTGATCTCTGATCAGAACTAAAACAACTCAACAAAAGCCAACGCCTTTATCGAATAATTTTAGTTATGAGCAGAAGAAATTGGTGGAGCTAAGCAGGATCGAACTGCTGACCTCCTGCGTGCAAGGCAGGCGCTCTCCCAGCTGAGCTATAGCCCCAATTTACAGCGGTTTTTGCAAACCTTAATAAGGTATATTTTCTATTAGGCGAGGAACGTCTTGCGTCGCGTACTAACAGTACGTGAGCAATGCGTTAACGAAGCATAATGGAAAATTGGTAGGCCTGGGCAGACTTGAACTGCCGACCTCACCCTTATCAGGGGTGCGCTCTAACCACCTGAGCTACAGGCCTTCTAGGGCCTATGCCCTTTCGCTCTCTAAATACCAACCAAGCAATTCGTGTGAACTCTGACCAAAATGAGTCCGTTTCGTTTAAGGAGGTGATCCAGCCCCAGGTTCCCCTAGGGCTACCTTGTTACGACTTCACCCCAGTCATGAACCACACCGTGGTAATCGTCCTCCCGAAGGTTAGACTAACTACTTCTGGTGCAATCCACTCCCATGGTGTGACGGGCGGTGTGTACAAGGCCCGGGAACGTATTCACCGTGACATTCTGATTCACGATTACTAGCGATTCCGACTTCATGGAGTCGAGTTGCAGACTCCAATCCGGACTACGACAAGTTTTCTGGGATTAGCTCCACCTCGCGGCTTAGCGTCCCTTTGTACTTGCCATTGTAGCACGTGTGTAGCCCTGGTCGTAAGGGCCATGATGACTTGACGTCGTCCCCACCTTCCTCCGGTTTGTCACCGGCAGTCTCCTTAGAGTTCCCACCCGAAGTGCTGGCAAATAAGGATAAGGGTTGCGCTCGTTACGGGACTTAACCCAACATTTCACAACACGAGCTGACGACAGCCATGCAGCACCTGTCACTGCGTTCCCGAAGGCACCAATCTATCTCTAGAAAGTTCGCAGGATGTCAAGACCAGGTAAGGTTCTTCGCGTTGCATCGAATTAAACCACATGCTCCACCGCTTGTGCGGGCCCCCGTCAATTCATTTGAGTTTTAACCTTGCGGCCGTACTCCCCAGGCGGTCTACTTAGTGCGTTAGCTGCGCCACTAAGAAATCAAGTTTCCCAACGGCTAGTAGACATCGTTTACGGCGTGGACTACCAGGGTATCTAATCCTGTTTGCTCCCCACGCTTTCGCACCTCAGCGTCAGTATCAGTCCAGGTGGCCGCCTTCGCCACTGATGTTCCTTCCAATCTCTACGCATTTCACCGCTACACTGGAAATTCCACCACCCTCTACTGTACTCTAGCGAGTCAGTTCCAAATGCAGTTCCCAGGTTGAGCCCGGGGCTTTCACATCTGGCTTAACAAGCCGCCTACGCGCGCTTTACGCCCAGTAATTCCGATTAACGCTTGCACCCTCAGTATTACCGCGGCTGCTGGCACTGAGTTAGCCGGTGCTTCTTCTGTTGCTAACGTCAAGGCTAGCCGGTATTAACGACTAACTTTTCCTCACAACTGAAAGTGCTTTACAACCCGAAAGCCTTCTTCACACACGCGGCATGGCTGCATCAGGCTTGCGCCCATTGTGCAATATTCCCCACTGCTGCCTCCCGTAGGAGTCTGGGCCGTGTCTCAGTCCCAGTGTGGCTGATCATCCTCTCAGACCAGCTAGAGATCGTCGCCTTGGTGAGCCATTACCTCACCAACTAGCTAATCTCACGCAGGCCCATCCAATAGCGAGAGCCGAAGCCCCCTTTCCTCCGTAGAGCGTATGCGGTATTAATCCGGTTTTCACCGGGCTATCCCCCACTACTGGGCAGGTTCCTACGCGTTACTCACCCGTCCGCCGCTCGTCAGCATCTAGCAAGCTAGATCTGTTACCGCTCGACTTGCATGTGTTAAGCCTGCCGCCAGCGTTCAATCTGAGCCATGATCAAACTCTTCAGTTTAATCTCTCAAGTGATTCCAAAAGGAATCTAAATTTTGCTCAAGTAAAACTACTGTATAAAACAATTACTGTTTACAATAAATGAATTCACAGAACGTTGACTTGACAATCTCTTAATAGCTAGAAATTCCTAAGAACTTCAAAGCTTTAACGTGACATCATCTCAGTCAGCGCCCACACGAATTGCTTGGTTAATTTTTAAAGATCGGTGCTTGACGAACTGCTTCGTTCCCTCAAGCGAGGCGCGTATTCTACAGAGCCTCACATTCTTGTCAACGACTTTTTTGAAGTTTCTGATTTATTTTTTGAAGCCATTAAATCAGCAAAAAGTCATCAACAAAACCAGGTACTTATATAGCCAATATTTC
>NZ_LWFU01001211.1:0-273 GCF_001635135.1 Oleiphilus sp. HI0080 | reverse complement strand
GCGTATTGCCATCTCGCTTCAGGAGAAAAGTACCACACAAGCGATTCTGGTTCGCAAGTTATCTGGTTACAGCAAAAGCCACCCGTTATTACAGGCCCTGACTGAGTACAACCGTATGATCAAGGCCATGTACTTACTGGACTATATCGACGATGCTAGTCTCCGGGGATATGTACAGCGAGCACTGAATCGAGGCGAGGCCTACCACCAATTACGCCGTGCTATCGCATCGGTTAATGGTAACCGATTCCGAGGTTCGTCAGATTATGAAAT
>NZ_LWFU01001210.1:0-687 GCF_001635135.1 Oleiphilus sp. HI0080 | reverse complement strand
GCCCAGTTCGGCAAGGTCATTGAAGAGATGTTCAAAGTCAGTGAAAACAAAGACCAGGGCGTAACACTGAGTTTAAAAAAGCCGATTAAAACAGACCTCATCATTGAGCACTGGGATACCATCCAGCGTATTGCCATCTCGCTTCAGGAGAAAAGTACCACACAAGCGATTCTGGTTCGCAAGTTATCTGGTTACAGCAAAAGCCACCCGTTATTACAGGCCCTGACTGAGTACAACCGTATGATCAAGGCCATGTACTTACTGGACTATATCGACGATGCTAGTCTCCGGGGATATGTACAGCGAGCACTGAATCGAGGCGAGGCCTACCACCAATTACGCCGTGCTATCGCATCGGTTAATGGTAACCGATTCCGAGGTTCGTCAGATTATGAAATCAGCTTGTGGAATGAATGCGCGAGGTTGCTCACCAACGCCATTATTTACTTCAACTCAATGATACTGACCCGTTTACTGAGGCACTTCGAGGGCATTGGCGATGAAGAAAAGCTGGGGATTACAAAGCAGGTGTCGCCGGTGGCTTGGCACAACATTAATCTGAATGGGACTTATAGCTTCGACTTTGAACAAAACCTGATCGATATCGAGGAAATAATGCGGCCGATTACCGAAACTGGAGGAAATGTCTAAGTTAATACCCCTCTGGAGACCAGGAACCACGGGGGC
>NZ_LWFU01001209.1:0-958 GCF_001635135.1 Oleiphilus sp. HI0080 | reverse complement strand
TTGCCTGCAAAAATGCGTTCACCCGCAAGCTCATGGTACGCGACTCCCCATTCAAACAAAAAACTCAAATTCAGATAGGTAAGTATCTGCCACGAGTTTTTTGGCTTCCAAGGTAGGTCGTTACTTAACCTTAGTAGCCCGTAGCCGAAATCACGATCTTTTCCAAATACGTTAGTATACGTATGGTGTTCGTGATTGTGATAGCGTTTCCATGAATCGGAATCGCCCGCATTGTCCCAATCAAACTTTCTGGAGTTGATGTTTGGATCATTCATCCAGTCATATTGGCCATGCATGACGTTGTGGCCGATCTCCATATTGTCGAGAATTTTTGATACCCCTAGACCTATGGTACCAACGGCCGCCAGCAGGTACATCATTGGTCCACTGAAAAACAAAAAGGCTACCGGTATCAGTATACGGCTCGTGATATCCAGTAAGCGCTGAAAGCCAATCAGTCTTCTAATGTAGCGGGCATCTTTTTCGCCGATGCGCTTTAGGGTGTCAGCTTTTAAAATTTCAAGTTGTTGCGCGAATTGCTCTAGCTTAACAGGGTCAATACGTTTCATCGTTGAGTTGCTCATTGCACTGTCCGTTCATTAATAGTGAGTTCTAAATCAGTTTCGGCGACGCATATGCAAAGCTGGATATCTTCTTTTCCAGCATCAGAGATTTGATTTGTTTTAAGGTTTCTAACGCGACCGCTCTTCTTTTGAGCGATGCATTGGTGACAGATCCCGGCACGACATCCATAGACAGGGTTTAGGCCGGTTTTTTCAGCGTTCTCTAGTAACGTTCCGTTCTTTTGCTTGGACATGATTAAGCGACCGTTGGCGTCCTTAAATGAGAGCGTTACGTCGGAGCTCGCTGATGCGTTTGCGAAACCAAATGATTCTGTAAAAAATTTAGGCGTTGCGTGGCCAAGTCTTTGGCTGCGCTCAATAAAGAGGTCGTGAAT
>NZ_LWFU01001208.1:0-587 GCF_001635135.1 Oleiphilus sp. HI0080 | reverse complement strand
AACGGGAAAGCGCCAAAACCCAATCTCAGCGCTTGGTCTGCGGTCGCTCAAATCATGGCTGGACTAGGTCTGCAGAGTTTTAAAAAGAGACGCGCTTAAGTCTTTCCTGCTGAGATCAAAGCCAACTTTTGCTTTCTTGCCATGGCTTTGATCTCATACTCCCGCTTGGATGCCGCGCTTCGATCGTCAAACGACTCCACAAGCACGACACGTTTTGGTTCTCTACCTCGAAAGTACTTTGCGCCAAGGCGCCCCCCTTCTTTGACGGCGAGATGCTCGGCATAACGCCTCTCTACATCCGTAGTTATACCTGTGTAAAGCGCACCACACTTCGTCTCGATCATGTAGACAAACCAGTTTTTCGACATTCGCTTTCCACGATAGGAACCAAAATGTAAACAAGCGCAAACCTTCTAACAAAGCACGCTCACACCCGAGATTCGTAACAAAATAACATGCAACATTACCTTAAGTAAGATTGTGTAACGAAATGTAAGAGATGGATGCTATGGATACGCAAGACAATACCCCACACAACAGACAACACAACACGCTTATTGCGCTCAAAAAACTTGAATCTGCTAATA
>NZ_LWFU01001207.1:0-1022 GCF_001635135.1 Oleiphilus sp. HI0080 | reverse complement strand
CGGTACCTTTGATCCCTTCAGTAACGGATGGTTTAAAGCCGGTGATGCATTTGAAATCCGAAGTGATTGCCCTCCGTGAGATTGAAACAGGTGAGACGGTGGGGTACGGAGATACTTGGACGGCACTGAGAAAAACCATTATTGCAACGGTGGCGATGGGCTACGGCGATGGTTATCCCCGTCATGCGCCTAGCGGGACACCTGTTATGGTCGATGGTCAGCGCGCCCCGCTTGTCGGTCGTGTATCTATGGATTTGATTACCATCGACGTGACCGAAGTGCGCAATGTTAATATCGGCTCTGAAGTCGAATTTTGGGGCGCCGAGCTCTCAATTGATGAAGTCGCAGAGCATGCTGGCACAATTTCCTATCAGCTTTGCACTGCGATTACAGCCCGAGTCCCTCGCGTTTGTATATAGTGCTTCCTTTGCGCGGAACTTATTGCGCGACCCAGATGAGCTCTTCCGTGGCAAAACCTTTTGTTTGTGCAAATTCTAAAAACTCTGCGCGCGTGTCTTTAGTGATCTCAGGCGTGCGTGATAGTAGCCATAGGTAGTCTGTATCGGGTCCGGTAATGAAGGCATGCTGATAGTTTTTCTGATCTAGTTCGGCAATGACATACGAGGCATAGAAGGGCCCAAAAAAACTGACCTTAAGGTGCCCCGTTTTAGAGTCTTCGACAAAATACGCTTTGCCCTCCGCCTCGTTCCATGTTTGTTCTTCCAAGGAATAGCCTCTATTGAGAACTCGCACGCCGCCGTCTGATCGCAAAGTATACTCTGCAGTGACCTTGCTGAGTCCTCTTTCGAAGCTATGGTCTAGTCTCGCAATTTCATACCATTTACCTAAATAGCGATCTAACTCAAAATCTGAAACAGGTTGAACATTTTTTGGAATCCCGGTGCAGCCGCTCAATAGCGCTGCCATTAAAAGCAGGATGGGGAACAGAATTTTGTTTGAGTTATCCATAAAGACAGAGTCTCTCTCGTAATTTGATTTATAAATGCCAGCGCTCAACAGGG
>NZ_LWFU01001206.1:0-4516 GCF_001635135.1 Oleiphilus sp. HI0080 | reverse complement strand
GCAATGTTTGGACATCTAAATTCCTAAATCCTGATATAAAAAGCTCTTGCAACATCGTCGGTTAACAACACTCGGTATTAGAAGAATTCATAATAAACTATTAGGAGATCTACATAGAAAAAGAGCGCAACACCCGAAAGAGTGTGCGCTCTCAAAAAGCAATGATTTCGATCAGTGCAACATGCTCAATCGAGAATCAACAAACATGTCCAATTCAGGCGCGAGAATATGGACATATCGATCAAAGTACAAAAATTGTTTAAGCAATAACGCAAATTCTCTAGGAAAGTGAAGACCATTCTCTTCGCCTATCCGGACCATCTCTAACAGTAGATTATTCACATCATCTTCTTCACTGCTAGGATCACCCAACAACGCATAGTCAGGAACCATCACGTCCATCTTATTAAACACACCTTGAAGATCCTTAGATAACAGTGACGGATCAATATCCTTATCGGTCACCCCGATACGAATCATTGCATCAGCCATTCCATCGAAGTTACCAATCATAATTGAAGAAATAAAATCAGATACAGCTTCCCAAGTGCCGGACTGAATACGACCAACAATGCCAAAATCGATAAAACCTATCTTGCCGTTGTCGAGTACCAACAAATTTCCGGCATGTACATCCGCATGGAAAAACTCGCACTGTGTCAGACTAGCAAACCAAGTATTCATGGCCGTAATAAGGGTGCGCTCTGGATCATCACAATACTTTCTAATGCTATCTAAGTCTGTCAACGATGCACCGTAAAATCGTTCCATCGTTAAAATTCGACGCGTACTTGCCTGCTTATATACTTTCGGCACGACAACATCGTCATTACCAGACTCATCAAGGAAAGCGCGAAAGATCTCTAAATTATTCGCTTCTTTGATGAAATCGCATTCTTCCATCATTGTCTTTTGAATTTCATCGACAACGCCAGAAATAGACGTCCATGAAATCTTGGGTGCTACTTTTTCCAGCAAACGAGCCATTGCGTAAAGAAAATTCAAATCCGTTAATAGAACATTCTCAACGCCTGGTTTCTGTACCTTTATAACAACGTCTTCGCCACTAATTAGTCTTGCTGAATGAACTTGCGCTATTGACGCTGAAGCTAAGGGCGTGGGATCAATAAAGCTATATACCTCTTTAGGATCACAACCCAACTCAGATCGAATGATTCTCTCTACGACAGAAAATGGAAAGGGCGATGTTTGATCAAGGCAGTGTTGAAATTCATCGACATAATCCTTTGGGAAAAACGTCGGCGAACTAGCGACAAACTGTCCAAGCTTTATATAAGTTGCACCAAGTTCTTCAAACACTCGTCTCAACAAAACAGGATTAGCCGGGCGGTCGCCCAAAACCCATTTCGCTCCGTTTGTACTAAGTACACGAGCTGTTTGAGTAAGGCGCAAGGCTCCTTTCAATGAATTAAGTACTAATCCCATTTATTCTTCCTCATCCGCGTTAAAGACGCATTGGCATGACGACGTACAAACATCCGTCTTCATCACCAGACTCAATCAAGGCCGACGAACTTGCGTTAGATAATGTCATCTTAACGCTATCTGTTTTGATTGTGCTAAGCACGTCAATTAGATAGCCCACGTTAAACGCTATTTGTAGCTCTTGTCCGTCATAAATAATATCTAAGCTATCTTCGGCCTGCTCATGTTCCGGGTTATTTGCAAACACTTGGACTTGGCCGGGTGACAATTGCAACTGAATACCACGGATATTTTCATGAGACAAAATACTTGCACGTGTAAACATCGCTTTAAGTGATTCACGTTCTGCTACGATAACTTTGTCACCGCCCTGCGGAATTACTCGCTCATACTCAGGAAACTTTCCATCAATAAGCTTAGAAGTAAAACGATAGTTACCTATTTCAGACTGAATATGATTATCGCCAATCAAAATAGCGACTTCATCATCGCTATCGGAAAGTAACCGACTAAATTCCTGTACCCCTTTGCGAGGGACGATAACTTGTAGTTTATCGGCTAAGACTTGATCAGTGTCGACACTCGATAAAGCTAGACGGTGACCATCTGTTGCGACAGTTTTAACGTATTGATTTCCAATCTCTAAAAGCATCCCGTTTAGATAATAGCGGACATCTTGTTGAGCCATCGCGAAAGCAGTCGACTCAAGCATGGACTTAAAAGCGCCCTCGCTAAATCGAACTTCTATATCTTGCTCATTTTCGTCTGTATTCGGAAATTGATCAGCAGGTAACGTCGCCAAGGTAAAATGACTTTTACCAGCATGCAGGTGCGCCTTATCACCCTCTAAACTTAGTTCAACAACCGCATCTGCTGGTAAAGATCTACAAATATCAGAGAGTTTGCGTGCGGGAATAGTAGTGCGGCCCTCGCTAACAATACTTGCTTCTGGAAGCTTACATACCAGCTCCACTTCCATATTCGTACCAGTTAACGAAACAACGCCCTGCTCCGCTACAACAAGAATATTCGACAGTACAGGCATGGTCTGCTTTCGCTCAACCACTCCGGAGATAACCTGTAAAGGGCTTAAAATATCATCTCTGCTAATCGAAAATTTCATCAATGCTTGCCTTACATTACATAGTTAGTTTTCTAATAAAATTTGTGTATTCTTCCCGAATATTAGCATCGCTCTCTTTGAGTTCTGCTATTTTACGGCAAGCATGCAATACCGTCGTATGATCACGTCCACCAAATGCATCACCAATCTCAGGTAGACTATGATTTGTCAGCTCCTTAGACAATGTCATTGCTACCTGTCTTGGCCTAGCTATTGAACGAGTTCTTCTTCTTGACAGTAAATCCGCGACCTTGATCTTATAATACTCAGCCACCGTCTTTTGAATGTTGTTTACGCTGACCTGACGATCATGTACTAACAATAAATCCTTTAAACACTCTTGAGAAAATGCAGGAGTGATATCCTGACCACTGAAATTAGCGTTCGCTGCCACTAATTTCAAAGCACCCTCTAATTCCCGAACATTAGACCGAATTCTGTTTGCGATAAAAAAAGCCGATTCTTCACTAAGCAATACGTTATCTTGTTCTGCTTTACGCATCAAAATAGCAACGCGCGTCTCTAACTCGGGTGGTTCCAATTTCATTGACAACCCCCAACCAAAACGGGATGTCAGACGTTCTTCCATATTTTCAATTTCTTTTGGGTAGCGGTCGCAAGTGAGGATCATTTGCTGACCGCCCTCAAGCAAAGCGTTAAACGTATGAAAAAACTCTTCCTGAGATCTCTCTTTTCCAGCAAAGAATTGAATATCGTCTATCAAAAGCACATCTACAGAACGGTAGTACTTCTTAAACTTGGCAATATCGTTTCGCTGTAATGCCTTAACCATATCCGCTACAAAACGTTCTGAATGTAAGTACACGATCCTCGCTTTTGGATTACGTGCTTTGATCTCATTGCCAACCGCATGCATCAAGTGCGTTTTACCTAGACCAACGTCGCCATATAAAAACAACGGGTTATACGATGCTCCAGGCTTATCTGCAACTTGTACCGCCGCCGCCCTCGCCAACTGGTTAGATTTACCTTCGACGAAGGTATCGAACGTAAATTTGTCATTTAGTGCACTTTTATGCTCTACAACGCCAGTTTCTTTATTGTCCGACGAAGAGGCATCTTTACTTACATGCAGCGCCCGGTTGTTCTCTTTAAAAGAGGAACTCGTCCGCTCAGAGGTGGTTCGCGATTGGCTTACATCGGATATCTGACTAATTCGTGAATTCTTAATTGCGTGTCTATCAGCTTCGATTACCGAACCTTGTGATGCGTTATCTGTAGAACTTGCTTTAGGCGCATGCCCTATTGAGACCCTGACCGGTAAGGATTTACCAGAGAGTTCTACCACCAAATCACCAATACGTTTGCGATAATGATCGTTAACAAAATCGAGGACAAAACGGTTTGGCGCAAATAGGGAGAAAACATCATCGACGATCGCTGCTTGTAATGGTTTCAACCACATATTGAATTTTTGCGCGGACTCCTCCTGTTCTAAACGAGCCAGGCAATTATCCCAAACTGATTCAAGCATTCGCTAACCATATTAGTTATTACGTTCGATATAAAACCTCGTCAATCTACTTAAATAACATCGGGCACTTTGAACAAAGCACGCTATCTAAACGACCAGGAATTTGAGTACTCGAAAACAAGAAGACCACATCAACGTGATGTTGTTTAAAGCAAAACCGTTGAAATTCGTCAATTGCTTCTTTTTTCCAAGAGGATGTGCAGTTTAACGTGTTCAATCGTTACTTTCTAGCCCATCAATTCCAATCGATTCACAGGCTGTGCATAATTTTATTCAATATTTTCAGTAATATACGTACTTATAAACACCATTGTGCACAAAAATACGAGCAAAAATAGTTTAAAAACTTATCCACAGTAAGGGGTTACTAACTTGTGTTTTAACTTATGGATAAAACATTGAATAGTGACCATGAAAACTATCCACAAAACTATACCTCGCACTATACATAC
>NZ_LWFU01001205.1:0-1017 GCF_001635135.1 Oleiphilus sp. HI0080 | reverse complement strand
TGAAACCTCTTCTAACACTTGGGCCGTAAAACCTGCGATTAAGCGTTTGGTTCAATTCAAAGCTCTTAATCTGCAAGAAAGTTATATCGCACTTGGTGGCAAGCTAGACATGGCATTTTGTCGTAATGTCCTCATATATTTCTCTGCGGAGAATAAACAGAAGATTTTAGAAAAGATTCATTCGCAGTTGCGTCCGGGTGGGTACTTGATGCTCGGAGCCTCCGAGTCCATTGGTCCTGCTGGGGAGAAGTTTACGATGCAGCAGTACAAGGGCGGTATTGTCTACCAAGCTAAGTAAATACTTGGCTTGCTTTTCACTTTCTCCTCATATAAATTACGCCGCTCTTCAGCACTGGGTACACCTTTACTTCGTTCTTAACGTGTCGAGTAAAGAGAGGTGTTTGAGTGGGTCGTTTGTCTTGCTTTGCGTTGCCAAGAGCGATGTTTTGATAACGAAGCCACTCAATATGTTTAGACATATGCGCTGAAAAACGGTGAGGTGTCCGAGCGGTCGAAGGAGCACGCCTGGAAAGTGTGTGTACGGCAACGTACCGAGGGTTCGAATCCCTCTCTCACCGCCATTTTAAAAATGTTTCTCCAGCCAGGCTCGGCTGCCTGCGATGATTTGTTTCTCTTTGTGTAGCGCATTGTAGAACCGCATTAGTCTTCCTTTGAATTCCTTCTTAGAGTGCTTGTGAATCTCATTTTGATTATCAATCTGAGTGAGTAAGTCGTTTGCCAGCCTCTTCGCGTTCGTTTTATCGCCACATAAGAGTGTCAGTATCTTGATCATGCTTTTGGAAGCGCCGTCTGTCGAGAAGTATGCGTTTGGCTGTGCTATCTGACTGAATTCGGGGCGTGGTGTGGCAAATACTCGGCAGTTCTTTGTCTTGTTTGCGACGAGGTGTGTTGCTCGCTCTTTACTGATTGGTAGGATAAAGCGTTCTAGCGGGATGAAATGCGCTCCTTTTGGATCGAAATAATTGTAGTTTATTGCGTGTTTAAAAAGATCTAATA
>NZ_LWFU01001204.1:0-999 GCF_001635135.1 Oleiphilus sp. HI0080 | reverse complement strand
GTTACTCTCGTGGGTGTCACTTCTTTATATTAAGTTGTAGGTCTCTTTATAAGTCTCTTTATAAGTTTCTGTTATCAACACAACTCTGTTTAGTTGGCCGAGATATCTTCGCTGATGGCATTGGCGGATGCCCAAGCCCACTGAAAATTGAACCCACCCAAGTGGCCAGTTACATCCAGCACCTCGCCAATAAAGTACAGCCCGGGATGGAGTTTGCTTTCCATGTTCTTAGATGAAATCTGATCGGTATCTACCCCGCCAAGCGTCACTTCGGCGGTTCGGTAGCCTTCGGTTCCCGATGGCTTTAACGACCAGCTATGCAGGGTGTCGGCAAGCTGCTTGAGAAGTTTGTCGCTATGCTCGCTGATTGGCTTTTCTTTGTGTTCATCCCAATAGAGCGCTTCAAGCTCTAACACGAGAGACTTTGCTAGGTGCTTGCTGAGTATGGAGCGAAGTTTGCTTTTGCCCGAATTCTGCTTGGCATCAAGCAAGATCTGCTCGATGTTCTTAGTAGGGAATAGATCGAGCTCGATGGTTTCACCAAGATGCCAGTAGTTCGATAGCTGCAATGCGGCAGGGCCTGAGATGCCCCTGTGCGTAAACAGTATGTTCTCAATAAAGCTGCTGCGATCGTTAAATGCTTTTGATTCATGGGCAAGGCCAGACAAGCGTTCGGTCATTATTTTGGTTTTATCGCTAAAAGTGAACGGTACTAAACCGGCGCGTGTTGGCAGCACCTTATGCCCGAACTGTTCGGCTAGTTGGTAGCCAAACCCGCTGGCACCCATGGTTGGAATCGATAATCCGCCGCTCGCGACAACCAGTTTTTGTGTTGAGAAATGTCCAAGGTTTGTCTTTAGGTGGTACGTTTCGCCTTCTTTTTTAACGCTTTCTATCTCGCATTTGGTGCGTATATCCACTTTGTGGGGCGGGCATTCTTCAATAAGCATCTTTAGGATGTCTTTGGCGCTGTTGTCGCAAAACAGTTCGCCATGCTTT
>NZ_LWFU01001203.1:0-987 GCF_001635135.1 Oleiphilus sp. HI0080 | reverse complement strand
CAACGCGACCAATCGTGTTAGTGTTTTCTTTCAATCGCTAACCGCGACAAAAGGGTTCAGCAAGCACGGTAAGCTCGATATACCTGATTTGAAAAAGATCGTTGGTGTGACGCTCATTGGCGGCTTAGCGGGCGCGATCCTCGCGTCCTATATGCCAGCAGAGTATCTTAAACCAGTTTTATTGTGCTCTATGATACTGATGGCAGGAATTATACTCTTCAAGCCCGCCGTTGTTGCTCCCCCTGAAGGAACGATACCACTCAAGATATCCGAATCAGCCAGCTCTGTTCCCATGCTTCTTTTAGCCGGTTTTTATGGTGGCTTTGTTCAGGCAGGGGTCGGATTTATACTTATTGCCGCTGTAGCGGGTAGCTTGCGCTACGACCTTGTCCGTTCAAACGCATTAAAGATTGTATGCACCCTTGGTTTTACTGTGGTTGCCCTCATTATCTTTATTTGGAACGATCAAATATTGTGGGTCCCGGGCTTGATCCTTGCGATTGGCTCAATCGTTGGGGCACACATTGCCGTTAAAATAACCATTAACTTAAGCCAAAAAGCGTTGAAGTGGTTTTTGTTTTTGATGACGATATTTGCTAGCGCAGCCGCTCTACTAACCTAGTTAATGATCTGGCCGCACTCTATCTAATAACAATCACAGTAGGGGTTATTCATGTCAGAAGAAAACGCAAGCACAGTTGTCTGTGTCACCGGTGCATCAGGTTTTATTGCTGCTCATCTAGTAAAACAATTACTCGCTCAGGGCTATCGTGTGCGCGCAACCGTTCGAGGTGCTCCAGATAGATATCCTTATTTAACGAACCTTGAAGGTGCGAAAGAGCGATTAGAATTTCACAAAGCCAATCTTCTCGAAGAAGGCGCCTACGATAAAGTCGTCGATGGTTGTGATTATGTATTGCATACCGCAAGCCCTTACATCGTAAACGTTAAGGATTCGCAGAAAGAGCTTGTTGACCCTGCGGTTAA
>NZ_LWFU01001202.1:0-611 GCF_001635135.1 Oleiphilus sp. HI0080 | reverse complement strand
GCACTTTCTCACTCTCTCCGGCAAGCGCATCGCCTGCTAGAATACGACACATACCCTGATTCTTTTCACAAAAAGCAAGTACTAACGTGAGCGTTTTTTGGAGCTTATCCAGAGCGTTCTGCCCCTCTTGCTTGATACGGTTAATGCGAGTAAAAACCGTCTCTTCAATAAACTCAATCAAACCTTCATACATCTTCGCCTTACTCGGAAAGTGTCGATACAAAGCGGCCTCAGTAACACCAACCTCTGCGGCAAGCTTTGCGGTGGTGATGCGCTCCCCGAGATTATCTTCAAGCATGCTTGCCAAAACCTGCAAGATTTGTTCTTTTCTGCTCACTTTATCTTTCTTTGCCGGGGCCATAGTTGCGGCACTCCCTGTTTTGTTTTTTGAAGTTGGCTTAAATCAAGCCTTCTAATGGCGAAGATGCTGAGGCGTATAATTTTCTCGGCATACGGCCAGCCAAATATGCTGCACGGCCGCTGTCTACAGCTAGCTTCATTGCATGCGCCATCATTATAGGATCTCTTGCAGCAGCAATGGCGGTATTCATCAGTACGCCATCACAGCCAAGCTCCATTGCAATAGATGCATCCGAGGCCGTACCAACGCC
>NZ_LWFU01001201.1:0-782 GCF_001635135.1 Oleiphilus sp. HI0080 | reverse complement strand
GAAGATGTTTATACCATCACGGCAAATCTTGCAGGCATTCCTGCAATGTCATTACCTGTCGCTCCGGTTAACGGCTTGCCTTGCGGCCTTCAGTTGCTTGGTAATTACTTCGACGAAGCGCGCATGCTTAACCTTGCTTATGCATTCCAACAGGAAACGGAATGGCACAAGCTTCGTCCTGAAAACTCACTGACCGAGCTAAGCGCGTAACAAGCCAAGGAGACTACTATGCAATGGGAAACCGTCATCGGGCTTGAAGTACACGTTCAGCTCGCAACCAAATCAAAAATCTTTTCAGGCTCATCCACCGCATTTGGTGCCGAGCCAAACACACAGGCTAGCGCCGTAGATCTAGCCCTGCCTGGTACACTTCCTGTGCCGAATGAACAGGCCTTTCGATACGCCACCATGTTTGGCCTAGCGATTGATGCCGAGATATGCAAAAGAAGCGTTTTCGAGCGCAAAAACTATTTTTATCCTGATCTACCAAAGGGCTACCAGACAACGCAACTAGACGCGCCAATAGTGGGCCCAGGCGTGGTTGAGATTACATTAAAAGACGGCACGAAGAAGAATATCCGTATCCATCACGCACACCTTGAAGAAGATGCAGGCAAGTCACTACATGAAGACTATCATGGCATGTCGGGCATAGACCTTAATCGGGCCGGGACTCCGCTAATCGAGATTGTCAGCGAACCGGATATGCGCAATGCCGAAGAAGCAGTAGCACTTGCAAAGGCGCTGCACAGTATCGTCACATCACTCGGAATTTGCGATGG
>NZ_LWFU01001200.1:0-492 GCF_001635135.1 Oleiphilus sp. HI0080 | reverse complement strand
TATACGTCAGGTATTCGCCACCTTGAACCGAAAGGTTCAAGGTGGCGAATACCTGACGTATATTAGGCTTTCCCGCCGAAGGGGACATGCACACAACACGTGAAATACTTGCCTATAAAAAAGTATCGGCTCGAGGACTTATCTGGCTGGCGAACATTCCAGGTCACGGTCCTAGTATAATTTTTCCTAGCCAAGTTTACAGTCCGCGTTACTAAAAAAAACATAATGCAGGATGGCTAGCCCAGACAATGTTTTTTGTGTTACCGGGATTCTTTCGCTGCAAGTATCTGATCCATTTGCGCTTCAAGCTTGCTCAGCTTCTGCTCCTCTCCACTAGAGCTCATCGAGCTCTGCATCAGCTCGTATGTTAGATTGAGCGCCGCCATAACGGCAATGCGCTCACTTCCGAAAACCTTTCCTGAACCACGAATCTCGCGCATTTTTGCGTCGAGCTGCACAGACGCTTCACGCAGTTCTTTTTGTTTGTCTGGT
>NZ_LWFU01001199.1:0-1000 GCF_001635135.1 Oleiphilus sp. HI0080 | reverse complement strand
AAATACCCAAGATGACTTCGCTGCAGAGTGTGCCAACCATATATCGCGCTATTTAGAGCGCGCAGGGCATACGCATCAGTAAGTTCTATACATATCCGGCCAGTGACTACACGCTGTAGAAAAAAGTGCGTAAGCTTGCAGGCCGAGTAGCTTTAACAAATTAAGTTCTTCACGCTAACCGTTTTCAACCTTTGAGCCGAGCACGTTATGCCTGCATTAAACAGCCCTTATCAGATCAACAATAAAACCGAAGTAAAAAATCGCCTCTTCAAATCAGCAATGAGCGAACAACTCGGCGACAAACAACACAACCCAGATTTGCGCTTAGAGCGTTTGTACGCAAAATGGGCTGAGGGTGGTACAGGTTTGCTTGTAACAGGCAATGTTATGATTGACCGAGGCGCACTCGGTGAACCAAAGAACGTCGTCTTAGACGAACAAAGTGATTTGAATGCGTTTCGTCGTTGGGCGAAAGCTTCTCAGCATACCGGTGCAACCGTATGGATGCAGCTAAACCATCCAGGCAAGCAAATTCCGAAGTTTTTAAATAGCCAGCCGGTCGCCCCATCTGAAATCCCTCTAAGTGGAGGTTTAGAGGCGAGCTTCGCGTGCCCTAGAGCCCTTCATGACGAGGAAATTGAAGGCATCATTAAGCGCTTTGCTAATGCGGCGCGACTAGCAAAAGAAACCGGCTTTGATGGCGTTCAGATTCACGGCGCACATGGATATTTGGTCAGCCAATTCTTGTCTCCTCACCATAACCAGCGAAAAGACAAATGGGGCGGATCTCTTGAAAACCGCATGCGCTTTGTTGAGGCCGTGTATGCGGCTATTAGAGAGCAAGTCGGCGATGACTTTCCGGTAGGCATCAAACTTAACTCCGCGGACTACTCAAAAGGTGGCTTCTCTCATGAGGAGGCGATGCAAGTAATCCAAAAACTCTCTGGCCTTGGCATCGATTTGATCGAAGTATCAGGCGGCACCTACGAGAGCCCAAGCA
>NZ_LWFU01001198.1:0-1126 GCF_001635135.1 Oleiphilus sp. HI0080 | reverse complement strand
GCGATAAAAAAGATGTTCTTCCGGCAATAGAACGCGTGGGCGGAGCGCCAGTCATTATCAAGCTTATCGAAGGTACTCAAGGTATCGGTGTACTTTTGGCTGAGACTGTGAATATGGCCGAGTCGATTATTGAGTTACTTCAAAGCCAAAAACAAAATGTTCTCATTCAAAAATTTGTTGCCGAAAGTAAGGGCAAAGACATTCGTGCGATCGTGGTGGGTGATCGTGTTGTTGCCGCGATGCGACGAGTCGCTCAGGGGCAAGAGTTTCGGAGCAATGTTCACCGTGGGGGAATTGCCGAGGCCGTTGAGCTCTCACAAGATTATATCGACACCGCGGTTCGCGCGACGCAGATAATGGGGCTGACAGTGGCCGGCGTCGATATGCTCGAAAGCGCGAGTGGCCCTCAGATCATGGAGGTAAATTCTTCGCCTGGGCTTGAAGGTATCGAAACGTGCACCGGCCTTGATGTCGCCGGCGCGATCATCGACTACATCGCGGCACAAGTTGATTTCCCGGAAATCGACGTGCGTCAACGGTTGACCGTTAGTCGTGGCTACGGCGTTGGTGAAATTTACATTCCCGAAGGCTCAAATTTTGTTGGCAAAACCATACTCGAAACACAGCTTCAAGAACAGGACGTGAACGTTCTCACCCTTTACAGGGGAGCAAAAGTGATCCCTAACCCCAGAAAAGACAGGCTACTAGAGCCGGAAGATAAGCTGCTCTGTTTTGGACGCATGGAGGTTATGCGCGGCATGGTACCCGCTAAGACGCGCAAACGTCGTCGACCTAAAGTCATTGATCTACCTGAGAGCGTGAGTGGTCAACCACCCTATTCCGACAACCCTGAACTCAAATAGTGCACAAGACACTGCTAGCGTGCTTTCACTCGAAAAGCGCGCTGCAGTGTGGCAGCATAAGAACTCTCTTAACAGCATAATAATAACGATGTTACGCAAGTTCTTTCTAAGCGCTCTATTGCCACTTATTGTCCTAGGTCTTTCGGCGTGCGCGACGAAATTTGACCGAACGAATATCCAGCCGGGCCAGCGTGTTGATGGGCCAGCCATTTCTCTAGTAGTTCCCACGAGTAAGTCCTGGTTTGCTGTCGATTATGGCACCG
>NZ_LWFU01001197.1:0-850 GCF_001635135.1 Oleiphilus sp. HI0080 | reverse complement strand
ATAGCGTCAGCGTAATAGCGCTCCGCGCCGGAGATATTTCGATTGCTTAACGCGATACGAATCAGGCTTTGATACGCAGCCAGAGACTGATCTTCTCTCGCACGCTGAGCAAGTTTTCTTAGAGCATTCTCCTGCCCATTCACACGGCTCTCAGCCTCATACAAACCAGCGTATGCACCAATGCTGTTTGGACTCAATTCAAGCATTGCTTCGAAATACTGCTTCGCCGCTTCATTCTTGTTTTCAAGCAGGGCATTACGGCCCAGTGCACCTTGAATGACTGCCCGCTGACTATCTGCTTTAGCCAATGGTGCAGCGTTTTTAAGCAACATACTTGATTCTGCTATATCGCCGGTTGTCGCCAAAAACTGTCCCGCAATAAAATTCGCAGTGTAATCATCAGCATGCTTTTTCGCGTTCGAGACCAAGATCTCTTTCGCTTTGTCTTGCTCGCCATTTCTGCGGTAGTAGGATGCTAAATCCACTAAAACCTGACGCTGTTTCGGGTCAAGCTCGAATGCTTTTTGAAGATGAGGCAACTCCTTGCTCCGGTCGGCATTTGGCGTGCTACGATAAAAACTCGCGAGCGCGAGCTGCAGACGGACATTCTTTGGAGCCAAACCTGCGGCCTTGATAATGGCGGCCTCACCTTTATCGTACTGCCCGTCCGAGACGGCAGCCAAACCATAAAGCGCCAGTATCTCGACAGATGTTTGCTGATCAATCGTAGGCTCTAACGCTTCAAGCACGCGTTTGGGCTCGTTCAGCTTCAAATTGGTCGCCATGTAGACTTGTGTTGCAAGTGGGCTCGACGTTTCGGGATCAACCACGTCACCAAGGTAACGTGCTG
>NZ_LWFU01001196.1:0-763 GCF_001635135.1 Oleiphilus sp. HI0080 | reverse complement strand
ACCGGTACATTACGTTCGCCGGCAAACGCTTAAAAACGCAGAGCGATTCATCACGCCAGAGCTAAAAGAATTTGAAGACAAAGCGCTGAGCTCTAAAAGTCGTGCCTTGAGCCGGGAAAAGGCGCTCTACGAGACCTTAATCGAAGAGCTAAACGAGGCACTCCACCCATTACAGGAATGCGCAAGCGGACTTGCAGAAATTGATGTTTTGGCGAATTTCGCAGAACGTGCATCCAACCTCAATTATGTTCAGCCGACACTGGTTGACGAAAAGCTGGTTAAAATTGATGCAGGTCGACACCCTGTTGTTGAGCGCTTGATTGACGAGCCTTTTGTTCCTAATGACGTTTACATGGATCGGCAACGCGAGATGCTGGTCATTACTGGTCCCAATATGGGCGGTAAATCCACATACATGCGCCAAACGGCAATTATCGCTTTACTGGCATATTGCGGCTGTTTTGTGCCAGCTGACGGCGCAACAATCGGCCCTATCGATCAAATATTTACGCGTATGGGCAGTGCAGACGATACAGCGGGCGGGCGTTCAACCTTTATGGTTGAGATGACGGAAACCGCCAACATACTAAACAACGCAACACAAAATAGCTTAGTGCTAATGGATGAAGTTGGGCGAGGTACCAGTACATTTGATGGCTTATCCCTTGCTTGGTCGTCTGCCCAGCACCTTGCAAACAACGTAAATGCTTTTACTCTGTTTGCGACGCATTACTTTGAGATGACAGAATTGGGCGAGCAATTA
>NZ_LWFU01001195.1:0-6170 GCF_001635135.1 Oleiphilus sp. HI0080 | reverse complement strand
ACACTTGCTTTTAGCGCTGCTGGACAACGATGCGGCTTTGAAGGTTTTGGGCGCATGTGGTGTCGAGTTGCCAGCCCTCCGTCAGGAGCTTACTGAATTTGTTGATTCAACAACGCCTTTGATTCCAAGTGCTGACGATGAGCGCGAGACGCAGCCTACGCTTGGGTTTCAGCGTGTGCTTCAGCGCGCGGTCTTTCACGTTCAGTCCTCTGGCAAAAAAGAAGTAACGGGCGCTAACGTCCTCGTCGCAATTTTTAGTGAACAAGAAAGCCAAGCCGTATATGTGTTGAAGAAGCAAAACGTTGCGCGTATCGATGTGGTTAACTTTATCTCTCATGGCATTTCAAAGGTTCCGGGTCAGATTGAAGACCAAAGCTCCGATGCGGAAATGAGCGAAGAAGCCGCTGAAGGCGGAACTCAGAGCAATCCTCTTGAAAGCTATGCCGCGAATTTAAACGATGTGGCATCTCAGGGCCGTATCGATCCGCTTATCGGTCGTGAACATGAGGTTGAGCGCGTAATCCAAATTTTATCCCGCCGCCGAAAAAATAACCCTCTTTTAGTTGGCGAGGCTGGTGTAGGTAAGACTGCCATTGCAGAAGGGTTAGCGAAGAAAATCGTCGAAAAAGAAGTGCCAGATGTGATCGCTGATGCGGAAGTGTTCTCGCTTGATTTAGGGGCGCTTCTGGCAGGAACGAAATATCGCGGTGACTTTGAAAAACGTTTCAAAGCATTGCTTGCGGAGCTGAAGAAGCGTGATCACGCCATCCTTTTTATTGATGAAATCCACACCATCATTGGTGCCGGATCTGCTTCTGGTGGCGTAATGGATGCGTCAAACTTACTGAAGCCCCTGCTTAGCTCCGGAGAGGTTCGCTGTATAGGTTCGACAACGTTCACAGAGTTTCGTGGCATATTTGAGAAAGACAGTGCACTTGCACGCCGTTTTCAGAAGATTGATGTAAATGAACCTAATGTCGAAGATACAATCCAGATTTTGAAGGGTCTTAAGCCTCAGTTTGAAGCGCATCATGAAATTAAATACAGCGATAAAGCGCTGCGTGCAGCTGCAGAGTTAGCTGATCGCTACATTACTGACAGACACATGCCAGACAAAGCCATTGATGTGATTGATGAAGCAGGTGCGAGTCAGCGTTTAGTCCAAGAGAGCAAGCGCAAGAAGACCATTAATGTCCAAGCGATCGAAGATGTTGTTGCCAAGATCGCACGAATTCCGCCGCGCAATGTATCTAGTTCCGATAAAGACAAGCTTAAGAACATTGAACGAGACTTAAAAATGGTGGTCTTTGGGCAGGACCCAGCTATAGAATCGCTCGCAACAGCGATCAAATTATCACGAGCTGGTCTGAAGTCTCCAGAGAAGCCAGATGGTGCATTTCTGTTTGCCGGACCGACGGGTGTTGGTAAAACGGAAGTCACCAAGCAGCTTTCAAAAGTGCTTGGCATTGAGTTGGTTCGCTTTGACATGTCGGAGTATATGGAGAGACACACTGTTAGCCGCTTGATTGGTGCACCTCCGGGCTATGTTGGTTACGATCAGGGTGGTTTGCTAACAGAGGCTGTGAACAAAAATCCTCATTGTGTGTTGTTGTTGGATGAGATTGAGAAAGCGCATCCAGAAGTGTTCAACTTGTTGTTGCAGGTGATGGACCACGGAACGCTGACCGACAACAATGGCCGCAAAACAGATTTTCGGCATGTTGTCATGGTAATGACGACGAACGCCGGTGCGCAGCAAATGAGCCGTCGATCCATTGGTTTTAGTGAACAGGATCATACGACAGACGGGATGGAGGAGTTGAATAAGGTCTTCACCCCTGAGTTCAGAAACCGTCTGGATGGCATTATTCAGTTTGCGCCACTTTCACGTGACACTGTTTGCTATGTGGTTGATAAGTTCTTAACAGAGCTACAGGCACAGCTTGACGAGAAACGTGTTGTTTTGCATGTCGATGATGAAGTGAAAGTCTATCTCGCAGAGAAAGGTTATGACGACAAGATGGGTGCTCGGCCAATGGCGCGTTTGATTCAGGAAGAATTGAAGAAGCCGCTTGCAGAAGAGATTCTGTTCGGGAGCTTATCAAATGGTGGTGATGTGCACATCAAGTACGACAGCAAAAAAGAGCAGGTTTTGTTTGAGTTTGAGAAGGAGGCTGCTCCTCTTCAGGACTAACTGACGGGCTTGGAATGTACAATAGGGATCAAAAAAGGGAGCATTTTAGCTCCCTTTTTTATTTTAACGTGCGCGGTAGGTGATTCGACCCTTGGTCAGGTCGTATGGAGTCATCTCCACCTTCACTTTGTCACCAGTTAGAATCCGGATGTAGTTCTTGCGCATTTTTCCCGAAATATGTGCAGTCACGATATGACCGTTTTCAAGTTCAACGCGAAACATTGTGTTCGGCAAGGTATCTACGATTGTACCTTCCATTTCAATGACATCTTCTTTCGCCATTAAAGCGTAACCTCATTTGAGCTATGAATTGCGCCCGAGGCGCTTATATTAAGATTGGGCACTGACGGCCCTCATTTGAACGAGCGACATTCTGCCTGAAAGTTAAGCAATTCGCAAAATCAGTTTTGTTACGCTAGGTGTTTTTATTGGCAATCGACTGCATTTCGTCAATATTAAGCCAGCTTTCCTCAATTCTTGCTTGAAAAGGTTTGAATGCAGTCTTGTAAGACATCTTTTTGCAAGCAGCGATGAAGTAACCGAGATAGACGTGAGGTAGGCCTCTACGTTGCGCCTCCTGGATTTGCCAGAGAACGGCATATGTTCCGATGCTTAAATGGGAAAAGTCTGGGTCGAAGAAGGTATAAATAGCCGATAAACCGTCTTCCAGTTCATCTACAACAGCAATGCCAATAACATGATCGTCGATGGAAAACTCGATAAACCTTGTGCACTCTCGCCCATCAACTAGGAAAGAACGATACTGTTCACGACTAGCAGGGAACATATCGCCATCGGTGTGTCGATGATTAATGTACTTTTCGTAGATGAGATAGTGGTCTTCGTGAAAGTCGGCGCTCAGAATCTGAGCTTGAACCCCGAGGGCGTTTTTGGTGACCCGTTTTTGGCTTCGGCTTGGCTTAAAATCGCTGGTCAGGACCCTGATGGGAATGCAGGCGTTGCAATTTGAACAGTGAGGCCGGTAATAATGATTACCGCTCCTTCGAAAACCAAGCTCTGATAGCTGGCTATAAACAGAGTTGGTGATTTTGGCTTTAGGGTCGACAAACATTGTCGTGGCCCTTTGCTCTTCTAGATAGCTGCATTGATGTTCAGGGGTCGCATAGAACACCATTGTTTGCAGTTGGCTCATGTGTTTGTCCTAGCTGGCTAGAATCTGTTCAATAATGTCTTCATCAAAGTGCCATGTAAACAAATTGTTGCTCTTCATGCCTGTTTGAATGAGTGATTGGAATCGGTCACGTGTGATCAGTTCAGCCCCCAACGAGCTAAGGTGTTCATTTTCGATCTGGCAGTCTATTACCGGAAACTGCCAGCGCTCCGCTTGCTTACACAACGCCGCAAACGCGACTTTTGATGCGTTGCTTTCAAGAGAGAACATCGATTCGCCAAAGAAACAACAACCGATGCCTATGCCGTACAATCCGCCAACGAGGTTGCCGTTTCTCCATACCTCGACGGAATGAGCGATTCCTTTGTCTGCAAGAGAAGCGTATGCGGCTTTCATCTCCTCTGTTATCCAGCCACCAGTATATTCTTCACCTCGCGCGCAGTGTTCGATTACTTCTTCAAAACATTGATCAAAACTGATTGTGTAACTGTGTTTGCGGATCGCTTTTTTAAGAGAACGGGATATATGGACCTTTGCAGGAAATACGACGCAGCGTGGATCCGGACTCCACCAGAGAAGGGGTTGATCGCCACTCGACCATGGGAAGATGCCATTGCGGTACGCTGTCAGTAATCTTTCTGGAGATAGATCCGCTCCGGCAGCCAATAACCCATTTGGGTCTGAAAGGGCTGTTTCTGCCGGTGGGAAGTCGTCTTCCGGATTAAGCCAAGGTAGTAAACTCATAGCAACAAAAAGCCGAAAAGGTCTTCATTTTGTAGTATAGAAGAACATTTCGGCTCCAAGATAAGCTCCGCTATCGAATGTGCTTAATGTTACGGTTTAAACATCTGCTAAGAATATCTTATTCAAGGTCGTCTATGTATTTCTCTGCATCGAGGGCCGCCATACAACCAAAACCCGCTGATGTAATTGCCTGGCGATAGACTTGATCGGTAACATCGCCTGCAGCAAATACACCAGGAACGCTGGTTGATGTAACGCCGCCGTCTAACCCTGACTTAATGGTGATATAGCCGTTATCCATTTCGAGCTGACCTTCGAAAAGCTCCGTGTTTGGCTTGTGGCCGATCGCGATGAATACGCCCGTCAGGTCCAGCTCTTTTGTCTCGCCGGTTTCTGTCGATTTAATACGCACGCCTGTTACGCCAGCATCATCCCCGAGAACTTCTTCGAGTGTATGGTTCCATTCTAGAGTGATATTGCCATTCTTGGCTTTCTCAAAGATCTTGTCCTGAAGAATTTTTTCAGAGCGCAAGGTGTCTCTACGGTGAATCAGAATGACTTCCTTGGCGATATTTGATAGATACAGCGCCTCTTCAACTGCGGTGTTGCCGCCACCGACGACGCACACTGTTTGGTTACGGTAGAAAAAACCGTCGCAGGTTGCGCAGGCACTGACGCCTCGGCCTGAAAACTTCTCTTCGGATTCAAGGCCTAAATATTGAGCGGATGCGCCGGTCGCAATCACTAACGCATCACAGGTATATTCTCCCGAATCTCCCGTTAAACGGAAAGGTTTTTGGCTAAGGTCCGCTTTGTTGATATGGTCAAAAATGATTTTTGTGTCAAAGCGTTCAGCATGTGCTTGCATACGTGCCATTAAGTCAGGCCCTTGCAGGCCTTCAACGTCGCCTGGCCAGTTATCAACTTCAGTGGTTTGCGTTAGCTGTCCGCCAGCCTGAATGCCGGTGATTACGGTTGGCTCCAGGTTGGCTCGGGCGCCATATACCGCCGCTGTGTAACCAGCTGGGCCGGAACCTAAAATCAATAATTTAGAGTGCTTTGCTTCGCTCATTAGGGCACCTCAATAAAGCGTTTTTAGAATAAAAAAGAAGTCTAACATGCAGTATGCGCTGACTAGATTACGTTGTTTGATGACCTTTCAATAAAGATCAGGACGTTATAGGCCATGATATGGGGTCAAACTAAAAAATATCTACTGTCTTGAGAATTTTTTCGCTTGCTGAGGCTTGCTGAAGGCCTCGTTGAGGCATGCGATGGTCGCAAATATACGGAAACACGGCTTGCACATCGTCTGGTAGAACCTGCGCGCGGCCCTCCACTAAAGCCCAAGCTTTTGCTGCATCTAACAGAGAGATAGAGGCTCGAGGTGACAGACCATGTTGTTGATCTAGCGAGCGGCTCGCTTGGGTTAGCCGGTATACATAGTCGATGAGCGGCTTGCTTGCTTCGACTTTGTCGGCGTTCGTTTGCAATTCCAACAACTGCTCTACCGAGATAACGGCTTTGAGCGTTTGCAGCATGAGGCTTCTAGGCTTTCCTGCGAGCATTTCCTTTTCGGCCTCTGGTGACGGATAACCTAGGCTGATGCGCATCATAAAACGATCAAGTTGTGATTCGGGTAGTGGATAGGTACCCGCTTGCTCCAAGGGGTTTTGTGTGGCGATGACAAAAAAGGGTACTGGGAGAGGGCGAGTTTTTCCGTCAATCGAAATCTGTCGCTCTTCCATCGCCTCGAGTAGCGCGCTTTGCGTTTTAGGTGGTGCTCGGTTTATCTCATCGGCAAGCAAAACGTTACTGAAAACAGGGCCTCTCTGAAATAGGAATTTTCCCGAGTTTTTATCAAATATGTTACCGCCAAGAATGTCAGATGGGAGCATGTCGCTGGTGAACTGCGCGCGTTTAAACTGTAGCCCAAGTGTAATGCCAAGTGCGTGGCTGAGCGTTGTCTTTCCCATGCCAGGTATATCTTCAATTAATAAATGCCCTTTTGCGAGCAGGCAAGCCAGGGCTAGCTTTATCTCACTTTCCTTGCCAAGAATGACTTGGTTTAGCTGTTGAAGGATGGCGCTGATACTGGCT
>NZ_LWFU01001194.1:0-661 GCF_001635135.1 Oleiphilus sp. HI0080 | reverse complement strand
GCTGCTCTGCATGCGCAACAGCCGCCGCAGACTTCATGGTCCCCGCAATACCTGCAAGGGAAGCTTCTCTCGCCTCTCTTCCAAGGTCTGCAAAACGCGGGATAGTAAAAGCCGAAAGGATACCGAGGATCACAACAACCATGATCAATTCGATGAGAGTAAAACCACGAGCGCCGCTCGCTTCAAGTCTGCCAAACTGCTGCATAGTTCTTGTCGTTTCTTTATTATTTTATTGGGATTGCTAATACGTACAGGGTGTTATTAAGCCACAGCTCATAGATTCAGACTAGAAAAATCGGTGACACGAACATGACGATTCCGTAGTGCAGATAAAGCGCTTTGGAATTAATGCAAACGGGTTGCACGAACATCTTGACCTATAGCCTATCAGGTCGATGATCAGCCACGAGAATCATCAGGGCAACTCGCATCAAGGGCGCCGATGAGAAAACACCTCAGCACGTCCGCAATATATCCAACTCAAGATTGAGCGCTCTTAAGGAAAGACCTCTCGCCAGTATATAATGCGGTCATTCCCACGATACTGACCAAAGGTAGCGAACCTCAAGGGCGCGTCTTCCAAGGAACCGTCCGCGCTTGCATCCCAATTGAAACGCAGCCAAGGCATTGTCCCTAGATCAACGACAACACCAATCGAACC
>NZ_LWFU01001193.1:0-827 GCF_001635135.1 Oleiphilus sp. HI0080 | reverse complement strand
ATAGAGACGGAAAGACCATCAGATCTGCTTGTCGATAGAGTACGGGCAAGTTTTCGACGGGAACATAGCCCAAGAATCGGATTTGATTGGCTTTTCGGGCATTTGCAGCATGTGCTTTTACTTGCTCTGCACCGTTCCAATCTCCGCCCGCAAAAACCAGCGATCGATCTTTTGTGAGTGCGTCGTCTAGAGCGTCAAAGGCGTCTATGAGGCGCACGTGATTTTTTCCAGGGTGCTCGATGCGCGACACGTAAATCAGGTAAGGGTTTTCCAGTTGATAATGCGCCAAGACGTTGAATTCTTCCGAGTCTTCAATCGCGTTGTAGCGAGCGTGATCGTAGCCGTTGTACTGCACTGACATCTTGTCTGACGGAATGTTCCAAAACCTTGTTAGATCTCGTTTTGTGTTGTGACTGATGGCAATGATGTGCGTTAGGTTTCTTGTGCAAATGGGGAGTAGGAATTTTACATACAAGGTTCGAAACAGGTCGTATTTTTGATCAACAGAAAACTGGCTCAGATCGTGGGCTATGCCAATGGTAGGCTTAGGGTACCAGAGCCCCATGCGTCGATTGATCGCAGGAAGAATAACCCAATCATAGCGTCGCTTGAACGCGAGCAAGGGAAGAAGAAATATGTGCCAAAGTATGCTCATTACCGGGTGTGCGAACAGGTTAGAAACCGGCACAATCTGAAGCCTGTTTTGTTCGACCGGAAACTCCGATATGTCTTTTTTTAACATAGCGATGCTGACTGTATTTTGAGCGCACAGCGCTGTCACCATTTGCCGGGTGTACTCAGCAATTCCAGATTTCCCGTTATCGTAG
>NZ_LWFU01001192.1:0-896 GCF_001635135.1 Oleiphilus sp. HI0080 | reverse complement strand
GTCTCCGCGCTCAAGGTCGATGTTCGCTAGCCCGGTGAGTGAGATTAAAGGAGCCATTGTGTCAGCAACAATGACCGTACGCGTTACTTGAGTTGCATTGTTGCCAGCTGCGTCGACGGCATCAAAGGTTATGGTGTACGTGCCAGCAACTGCACTGTTAACAGTGTCTCCGCCTACTGTGATTGAAACCGATCCGTCAACAGTATCGTTCGCAGTTGCGCCTGAATCAGAATAAGCGGTGCCTTGCTCGTGGTTTACGAGTGCGCTTCCCGCGAGGGTGATGAGAGGCGGCGTTGTGTCCGCAACGATGATCGTTCTCGTCACTTGTGGTGCCGCGTTTCCTGCGGCGTCAGTAACGTCATAACGAATCACGTAAGAGCCCGCTGTAGCTGGATCTACGGTGTCTCCGCTTACAGTTATATTGGCGGTAATGACTCCGTCCACGCTGTCTGATGCGGTTGCGCCAGCATCTGAGTAGCTTGTACCTTGTTCTACATTGACCGTCGATGAACCGATCAAACTAATTGCCGGTGGAGTAGTGTCGGCAACGATGACAGTTCTAGTCACTTGGGCTGCAAAGTTGCCTGCGACGTCACTGACGTTGTAGGTGACCGTATAGGTTCCGGGAATATTCGTGTTGACTGGATTATTAGTCGAAATAGATCCGGTTAATGGGCCATCAACTGAATCAGAGGCAGTGGCTCCAGCGTCGTTGTACGTGTCGCCTTGTTCAATGTTCACCGTCGGTGCGCCAACGAGGGTAATGACTGGAGGCGTTGTGTCGGCAACAATAACGGTCCTCGTCACTTGGCTTGCCGCATTGTTCGCAGCGTCTGAAACATCGTATGTCACGCTGTACGATCCGGCTACATTTACATTAACTGGATTCACAGTTG
>NZ_LWFU01001191.1:0-434 GCF_001635135.1 Oleiphilus sp. HI0080 | reverse complement strand
TTTATGGGCCAAGCGTTGGCATGATGCTTGGTATTCCTGCTGATGCTCGTCCTGAGACCTATGAAGATAAGGCATTCATTCCAATTGAAGCGCATGGCATTCAAGCAATGTCGATGGCCTTTTTGGTCACTGAGCAAACGCCGATGGTATGGCGAGGTCCTATGGTCAGTGGTGCACTCATGCAGCTCTTGACTCAAACTCGCTGGGACGACTTGGACTATCTAATTATTGATATGCCGCCGGGAACGGGCGATATTCAGTTGACGCTATCCCAGAAAGTTCCGGTGACGGGTTCTATTATCGTGACGACACCGCAAGATATTGCATTGATGGATTGTCAAAAAGGCATCGAAATGTTCCGTAAAGTGAACATTCCCGTATTTGGTGTCATCGAGAATATGAGCGTGCATGTTTGTAGTCAGTGCGGGCATCAT
>NZ_LWFU01001190.1:0-572 GCF_001635135.1 Oleiphilus sp. HI0080 | reverse complement strand
TTGCTTGACCAGCTGCAACTTGCAGCTTGATGTAAGCATCAATCTTTTTAGCCATTACAATCTCCTTTGGGTGCAAGCGCTCTCTACGAGCTCCCCGAACAGACACAAAAAGCCCATCCTACAAAAGCAGAATGAGCACACTTAAAACTGCAAAGTTTAGTCTTTTTCTACCTGACTAAACTCTAAATCTACCGGCGTCGATCTTCCAAAAATAAGTACCGCAACCTTCACACGACTCTTTTCGTAGTCAACTTCTTCAACTACACCGTTGAAGTCAGCAAACGGGCCATCAACAACACGAACAACTTCCCCAGCCTCGAACAGAGTTTTCGGACGCGGCGTTTCAGCACCCGTCTCGATCTTCTGAAGAATTGCCTGAGCCTCTCGATCACTAATTGGTACCGGACGCTCAGCGGTACCACCAATAAAGCCCATTACACGAGGAGTCGACTTAACTAAGTGCCAAGACTCATCATCCATGTCCATCTGGACAAGAACGTAGCCAGGGTAAAACTTACGCTCACTCTTACGCTTCTTACCATCTCTCATCTCTACCACTTCTTCGGTAGGAA
>NZ_LWFU01001189.1:0-655 GCF_001635135.1 Oleiphilus sp. HI0080 | reverse complement strand
AGCTAGAAAGTCCTTCGCGTAAACACGGCTTTCGCTAGAAGCAAGATTACCTGTTGATGCAAAACTGAACACGCAACGCTTGCTGCCAACGGCATCGACATACTTCAACCAAACTCGCTCGAATTCGGTACTCGCATCTCGTTCACCACGGCATACCGCCAAGAGTTGTTTTTGTGCCTTGGATGTTGGCTCTAAGGTGCCATTAGCAAGCGCATTTGCGACCGCTCCAGCACGTGTTAATAGATCGGATTCGTTTCTTGAAAAGTTGCCGCTGCGGCTAAAACCGTGTGGAAAATTTTTGTCATCGCGGAAAGATTTCCCCGACACTAAGCTCTTATCAAGCATAGCTTACTCCCTTGCATCGAATCTCTTTGGATTCTGGTTATTGTTATACGCTGACTGCTCCCTAGCTGCCCCGTATTCTCAAACAATTTAAACGCAATTATTGTGATCAAAGTTCCATTCAGAACAGCACAAAGTGTGCGGATGCCGTATTACAGCTTGTTGACACCATCGAATGAGTTTGCCGCTTTTTAGAGAGCACTCTCGACTCAGCAAAGACTGTGCCGCCGCCGCGCGCGCCTGCTCACTTATTGCACAGATAAGAGTTTGCACATTATCGACCATGGCGATGTTTATATTGGAGAGTGCGCTC
>NZ_LWFU01001188.1:0-713 GCF_001635135.1 Oleiphilus sp. HI0080 | reverse complement strand
GGCACTAGAGCATCGGAGAACGGCGCATTGTGGAGTCTCGACCTAAATGACGACACCCCAAGCCTTAAACCGATTACTGCGAACTACCCTGAGGTCTTTCACCCTCACGGGATTTCGTTGTTAAAAGAAGATGGCAAGCAGTATCTTTTCGTGGTCAATCACCCTTCGACCACTCAGCACCAGATAGATGTATTCGAGCTGTCAGGGTCGAACTCGGCGACGCTGATTGAAAGCATCACCTTCCCTGAATTGATCTCACCAAACGACGTGCATGCCGTTTCTCGACATCGTTTCTATATCACCAATGACCACAGCGCACCAAGACAAACGCTGGGTGAAAAAGCAGAAGACTTTCTGAGATTGGCGAAAACCAATGTGTTGTTCTACGACAATGGAACGGTGACGGAAGTGGTCAACGATCTATACATGGCAAACGGCGTGCTGACAAATGCAGAACAAACCAAGCTGTTTGTTGCCGAGTCGACCGGTGAGCGGATATCCATGTATACGCGTGAGAGTAGTGAAGCACCAGAGTGGACTCTGAATAATCACATTGCCTTAGACGTAATGCCCGACAATTTAGAGTGGAGTGAAAACGGAAAACTTCTTGTAGCATCACACCCTAAAGCTCTGGATTTTCTGCTCCACACCTTTGACCAATCCGTTATCGCGCCGTCCGTTGCCCATGCTATCGATGTTGAGAGCGGTTCCGT
>NZ_LWFU01001187.1:0-444 GCF_001635135.1 Oleiphilus sp. HI0080 | reverse complement strand
CTTGTCATTTTTAACCGGCGCAGCAATTATTGACTCACTGCGGTTTAAACATGGCTTCAATAGCGTTCAGCAGTTTCTATTTGCTCGCTTCGGGACGGTGGGTACAAGCTGCTTCAACTTCGTGATTGGTTTAAGACTGATCAGCGAAGTGTTCGCCAACATTTTGGTCATCGGCATATTGTTCGGTGCCGCGGGCAGCGGCAGCTATACGATCGCAGTACTCGCTTTTGCTCTGATCGCTCTAGGCTATTCGATGATGGGTGGCTTGCACGCATCGCTGCGCACAGATGTGATGCAAATGGTTTTGTTTATTGGCGTCTTGCTTGTCCTGTTATTAAATACCGCATCACAAGGTCTGTTTACGATCGAGTCTCTAGGATTTGTCGCATTCGACATCAGCGAGCCTGGTCCTATTTTGCTTATAGTTGCCTTACTTCAGGTCTG
>NZ_LWFU01001186.1:0-932 GCF_001635135.1 Oleiphilus sp. HI0080 | reverse complement strand
AATCGCAAACCGGAAATCCAGTCGTTGGGGGATGGGCAGACCCTGACAGATACGGTGCAGATCGCCTCGAAAGACGGCACAACCCATACCATCACCATCACGATTCATGGCACTAACGATGCGCCGACCGTTGGCTCTGCCGTTACGCTTACGCAAGGAACAGAAGACACGGCCTATACCTTGCACGCCCGCGATTTATTGGCCAACGCCAGTGATATCGACAAAAACGATGCCGGGCAATTGCATGTTGCGAACCTCAGTGCCGACCATGGCAGTATCACAGACAATCACGACGGTACTTACACCTTCACACCAGACGCAGACTACAACGGCTCGGTGCAATTTTCTTACGAAGTACAAGATGCTCATGGCGGCAGTACGGTAGCGAGCGCTTCACTGGATTTGGCAGCGGTAGCGGATGCGGCTGTCATTACCGGCCAAGATACGGGCTCTATCACCGAAGACCGCAATGTTGGGCATGATTCAGCACAGTCGATCCAGGTAATGGGCTCCCTCTCTGTCACTGACCCGGATGCAGGGCAAGACCATTTCATTGCAACAAACCCGATGGTTCGAAACGAAAAAGTCATCAGCGACCCTTTTCAAGGGGAGTTGCATATTGATCGTCACGGAAACTGGGATTATCGGGTTGCCAACGGCAACTCTGCGCTTCAAGCGCTGAAAGAGGGTGAAACCCGAGATGTGATTTATGAAGTCAGGTCCGCCGATGGTACGACGCACAGAATCAATATCACGGTTACGGGAACCAATGATGCACCAATCGTAAGTGGTGACGCCAAATTAGCATCAGGAACCGAAGATACCGCAGTCACGTTAACTGAAGCACAACTGCTGGCTAACGCTTCGGATGTTGATCATGGTGAAACAGCAAAGTTAAGTGTGCATAACCTTAATGCAGATCACGGTACGAT
>NZ_LWFU01001185.1:0-644 GCF_001635135.1 Oleiphilus sp. HI0080 | reverse complement strand
GGCCGTACCCACCAACTGAGAATACACAGCCAGCAGATAGGCCATCCCATTCTTGGCTGCGACTTATACGCTTCGGACGAAGCGTTTCACATGGCCGATAGATTGATGTTGCATGCGTCTGAGATCTGCTTTGATCACCCTATATCGAAACAGCGCCTTCGTGTTGAATGTCCTTGTCCGTTCTAAGCGCTGCGTCGCATAGCGAGTGCCGGGGAAATATAAATACACATACAATTAACTGGTTGATTTTTAATCGTGTTCTCAAGCGAATGTACTACACTGGATGTAACTAATTAGGCTTTCGCGATGCGCTTTCGACATGAATACTTCCAAGTACAGTACGTATAGTAAGACAGCACGTTTTTCTCTGCTCATACCAACGATTGTTTTTCTGCTTTCTGCCTGCAGTAACTCAGAATCAAACAAAACCTTTGAGTGGAAGCTGCAATCGCAAGCGGTTGAGTCGAGTGTCGACTATCAACAGCTAATTGTGATGGCCGACAAGGTAAGAGTAATGTCGGGCGGACGGCTCGATATTACGGCTTACCCCGGAGGCGCAAAGAGCTTGGCTAGCGGCCCGGATATTTTTAATGCAGTGCGCCAAGGTACTGTGCAAATGGGTAACGGATGGCCGAATTGGTGGT
>NZ_LWFU01001184.1:0-5118 GCF_001635135.1 Oleiphilus sp. HI0080 | reverse complement strand
TACAAGAGGTTGCCTGCGCCAAAAGCGAGGGCAGCAGATTCAGGCCAGTGCTCAACGGCGTGAATGTATGCATCTAACGCAAGATCTGTTTTTCCGATATTCACCAAAGACTCAATGCTCTTTTGATAGGGCAGTGGCTCTGCGGTGCGAGGAAACGTATTCGCAGCCGAAATGACCATGCCCCAACCATCGCTTTGGGCGAGCCATGTTCGTTCAAACGTTGTAATCAGAAAGTGCGCGTTCGCTTCCATGCCACTGTGAAGAATGACCTCTTTATTCGGTAAGTCGTAGCCGACCACGACAGCGTAATGCCATGTTGGAGCGCTTTTGAGTCCCAAATTTTGCAATACGAGCACGGGGTTTCCTGCGGCCACTTCGCGGAGCAGGTCTTCCATGTTTGGTTTGATTTCATAAGGGATGAGGTCAAAGCGTCGTGTGGCTGCTTTGAGCTCGACTTGAAAGCTGCCTTTGCGTTCAGGCACATAAACCATCGAAACCAGCTGATCGAGATCAGGCTCAAGCCCTTGCGCCTGCAACATCATGCTCATTGCCGACGGGCCGCAGAAGTACTCTGCTTGTCCAACAAAGGGCACATATTCAACGTTAGCGCGGGACGGAATATCTTCTGGAGGTTCGAACATAAGCGCGCGCGATTGCTGATGGCTTGCACAACCATGTAGTAGGCTCAGTACGAGCGCCAAAGCAAACGCATACCCGTTTTTGTCTTTGAAGAAAAAGCGCATTCGAGCCTAGTAATGTATCGTTTTAATTGCCGGGAAAAAGTCGACTGCCCCGAGTAGATCCAAGACGATCATCAAAAACAAAAGAATGACCACAAAGGCAAAAATATCGATGCCAGCACCTGCCGGCAAAGTGTCGACCTTGGCGTTGAACTCCGCGAGCTCTGCGGTCGTCATGTTTGCGACTCGCTCTTCAATCTCGCTTGCGTCAATACCGAGCTTCGCCATGATGTTTTTCGCGTCTTCTGCTTGTAGTCGCTCGAGAATTTGTCCTCGGTCTACTTGATTTTGCTGTGTCTCAAGAATGACATCTGTCCCGACCATGGCCGCTTGAATGCTCGAGATCGGTACAAATAATACGATCAAAAGCAGGGCCATTGAGCGAATCGATTGCGTGCTCAAAGAACGGAAAAAATGCATGTATAGCCTCTTTAAATTAGCTTGGAATGAGTTTCGTAGACAGATTGCGAATTCAAAAAATCATACGGGACTGCCTAACGAATTAAAAGCGGATGAGGCGTGTTGACTTCGCGTTTTTGAACGCTTCAACAAAACGACACATCGATCGAACCATGCGCGGTGTCGTTTTTTACCTGTGAGGTCTGTTGAATCAGGCCCGGCTCAGAAACTTCATGAGTCCACGCTGCAAAAAGGTGGGGGTTAGCGTTGATAGGTGATGAAGTAAAAAATACTGCCATCCAACCGGACGATGCAATACCGGCGACTCTACTTGCTTTGCGATGCAACGAACGACATCTCCCGCGACAAGGTTCGCCCCCATGCGACTCAACGCCCGCGATTGTTTTGTTTGCGAACTCAGCATATGTGTATTTACGAATGGGGGGACCACGTCGCACACCTTAATGCTGTATTTTTGCCACTCTAACTCAAGTGCCTCGGTTATCGCTTTCACTGCAAACTTGCTTGCGGAGTAACTTGATAACTCTGGTACACCATAACTCGAACTCGCAGAAGATAGGTTGATGACGGTGCCTTTGCCATTCTTGAGATAGGGAAAAGCTGCATAGAGGCAGTTCAAAACACCTTTTACATTGATATCGATCGTGCGATGGTGGTCTGCTAGTTCAAGCTCTTCAAAATCACCCACTTTGAGCCAACCTGCGTTGTTGACCAATACTTCTAACTGCGCGTCGTGCTTCTCGCAAAAGTCTTTCATCGCAGAGCTGACTTGCTCTGCATTGGTAACGTCACACTCATAAGTATGGAAACGTGTAGCGTCCTTGCCCTCTGCAAAGGCTTCGAGTTTTTCTTTGTCCACATCGGCTACGCCGACGGACCATCCGCGCGCATAAAAGTACTGAGCCGTTGCCTGGCCGATGCCCATGGCCGCACCGGAGATAAAAATGTTGTTCATCGTGTGTCGCCACTCTTATGTTTTGATTCAAAAACACTAAACCCAAGATGGGGGAATGCCAATGTTCAAGTCACCAATTGCTTGTCATAATCAGTCAAAATATAAACGCATTAAGCGCTGATGATGAATCAAAATCTAAATGATGCAATCTTGCATCAGCTAAACGCAGAAAAATGGCTCAAGTCAGAAACCGTCCAAAGTCTTTGGAGCGGTTACGGCGAGATTGCGCGCTATCGTTTAGCGCGTGGAAGAAGTGATGGCCGTGATGTATGTGATGGCGGCAATGAAGACGATCAGAGCATTATCGTCAAACACGTTACGTTGCCCGAGCAGCATGCACATCCGCGTGGTTGGAGCTCGGACCTATCACACCAACGCAAAGTGCGTTCTTATCAAGTCGAGAGTCATTGGTATTCAAATTATGCAGCGTTGTGCGATGTATCTTGCCGTGTGCCGCAATGTTACTTCGCCAAGGAGAGTGATAACGAATATGTGATGGTGCTGGAGGATTTGGACGCGGCCGGTTTTTCGGTGCGTCATGAACAGATAGATCTTGAGCGTATGCGGCAATGCCTTGCTTGGCTTGCGCACTTTCATGTGCGGTTTATCGATGAACCGGTTGAGGGGTTGTGGCCAACAGGTACATATTGGCACTTGGAAACGCGCCCAGATGAGTTGGACGCGCTGGACGATCTTCCGCTTAAACACGCGGCCTCAGAGATTGATCAACGATTAAAAGACGCTCCATTTCAAACTCTAGTGCATGGCGATGCAAAGCTTGCCAACTTCTGCTTTGCAGACGATGGACAGTCGGTCGCAGCAGTTGATTTTCAATATGTTGGTCGTGGCTGTGGTATGAAAGATGTGGCCTATTTTATTGGCAGCTGTTTGCGTGAACGCGATTGTGAACGCTATGAGCAAGAACTGCTAGCTATGTACTTTGCTGCGACAAAACAGGCGATTGCCCACTTTGGTAAGCCCATTGATCCCGCGGCTCTGGACGCCGCATGGCGGCCATTGTACCCAATAGCATGGACCGACTTTCACCGTTTTGTAAAAGGCTGGAGCCCAGGCCATTGGAAAATCCATTCCTACAGTGAGCGACTGGCTAAGCAGGTTATTGTCGCGCTCGATGCATCCGTTTAGTTCTTCTTGAAAGTTAAGGCGCGGGGGAACCTAGCACCTCTCTCGAAAGTAAGCGTTCGCCCTCGTTTTGATTGTTTAGTGTACAAATTGAAAAGCATGCCAAGTGAAAATCAGTGTATTGCGATTGCTCGAATATAAAGCGTCACCAACACGCGCTTGGTTTGCGATAAGTGATCCAGCTCTATAGTATGCTCGTTGATATAAAAACCATTACACATCTAAATAATGACGATCAAAGTAGAAGTTAAGAATTTATATAAAGTATTTGGCGATCAGCCCAAAAAAGCACTCCAGCTACTTCAGTCCGGTCAAGATAAAGACGAAATCTTTAACAAAACCGGAATGACGATCGGCGTCAAAGACGCCAATTTGCAGATTGAAGAAGGCGAGATATTCGTGGTGATGGGTCTTTCCGGTTCAGGAAAGTCCACCTTGGTTCGGCTGCTAAATCGTTTGATTGAACCCACTCAGGGTGAGGTTCTCATTGATGGTGAAGACATCACTAAGATGGACACCCACGGTCTTCGAGAAGTTCGGCGTAAGAAAATAAGCATGGTGTTCCAATCTTTTGCTTTGATGCCGCACCTCAATGTGCTTGAAAACGCAGCGTTTGGCCTGGAGTTAAGTGGGGTCGATGTTAGCGAGAGGCAAGAAGCAGCGTTAGCAGCCCTTGCACAAGTTGGTTTGGAAGCTTATCCCGATAGTTATCCTGATGAGCTTTCAGGTGGTATGCAGCAGCGTGTGGGGCTTGCTCGTGCGTTGGCGAATGATCCCGATATTATGCTAATGGATGAGGCTTTCTCCGCGCTTGATCCGTTAATTCGAACGGAAATGCAAGATGAGCTGGTTCAGCTTCAGGCCAAGCATCAGCGAACCATTATTTTCATCTCTCATGATTTAGACGAAGCGATGCGCATTGGCGATAGGATTGCCATCATGCAGGGTGGTGAGGTTGTGCAGGTGGGCGCACCGGACGATATTCTGCATAACCCTGCCAATGATTATGTGCGTTCCTTCTTCCGAGGCGTTGATGTGAGTAACGTCTTTACTGCAGGTGATATTGCGCAGAAGAAACAGGTGACTCTGATCAAGAAACAGGCTGATGGTGGCCTTCGGTCAGGGCTTAAGCAGCTTCAAGATAATGATCGAGAGTACGGTTACGTCGTTGATAAAGCGGGCTCCTTCATGGGTGCTGTTTCTGCTGATTCGCTAAATAGCGTGATCAAGGAGGAGAAGACGCTTGAGCAAGCCTACCTTGATATTCAACCCTTGCCTTCAGACATGGCTATTAAAGAAACTCTGGGAGCGGTTGCGCAGGGGCCATGCCCAATTCCGGTAGTAGATGAAGCAAACAAGTATTTGGGTGTTATAAGCCGCACCATATTGCTTGAGACTCTGGATCGGGAGGAAGACGTATGAGTCAGGACGCGAGTAATCCATGGGCAGTGACCGAAGTACAAGAGTCGATAGAAGAGGTAAACTCAGATGCCAACCCCTGGGGGGCAGCGAGTGAGACAACCACTAGCCAGACTCTATCAGCTGGTGCTCCAGAGCCAGATGCGCCTTTTTCGATTATAGATCCGTTTGCCAATGAGCTCATTCCGCTTGAGAGCTGGGTCGAGACTGGAATCGGTTGGGTGGTTGGCAATTTCCGACCATTTTTCTCTGCGATTAAAGCCCCAATCGATGCAACGCTAAGTTCAATTGAAGCTCTACTGCAAAGTATTAATCCAATTTTCATGATTTTATTTATGGGGTTATTAGCTTGGCAGGCTGCCGGTAAACGGCTTGGTGTTGCAACCATGGTGAGCCTTTTTGTCGTTGGTGCAATAGGCGCGTGGGAAGAGTCGATGACAA
>NZ_LWFU01001183.1:0-746 GCF_001635135.1 Oleiphilus sp. HI0080 | reverse complement strand
TCTAGAAGGTCTAAGCAAAGACGAATGGTATCTGGTGAACTGCAATCACCAATCTTGGGCAGACATACCCGTTGTTCAAAAGGTCTTTAATCGTAAGATCCCCATGTTGAAGTTTTTCCTGAAGCAGGAGCTAATCTGGGTTCCACTCCTAGGTTTGTGCTGGTGGGCTCTGGACTTCCCTTTTATGAAGCGTTCAACGCCGGAACAGATCAAAAAGAACCCAGCTTTGGCAGGAAAGGACTTAGAGGTCACTCGGCAAGCCTGCGAAAAATTTAAATATACGCCTGTTTCGGTGTTCAATTTCATGGAGGGAACGCGCCTTACTCCCAAGAAGCATGCAAAACAAGGCTCTCCCTTCGAGCATCTGCTCAAGCCTAAGGCTGGTGGCGCGGCGTTTGTCCTAGGCAGTATGGGAGATGTGATGCATACGATGCTTGATGTGACAGTACTTTATCCTAATAGTCCTACCAATATCTGGGACATGTTTTGTGGAAAGGTAAGTACAGTCGTTGTTGATGTTAGAAAGGTTGAGATTCCGCAAGAGTTTCTTGGCAAAGACTATACAACTGACGCTCAGTTTAAAGCCGAATTCCAGGAATGGGTTAATGAGCTTTGGATCCACAAAGATAAGCACATCTCAGAACTAAAAGCCGAGTACGAATGAGGATTGAAAGCGAGAAGTAAGAAGAAGTAAGAAGAAGTAAGAAGAAGTAAGAAGAAGTAAGAATGCTTAGACTACATTAAGA
>NZ_LWFU01001182.1:0-776 GCF_001635135.1 Oleiphilus sp. HI0080 | reverse complement strand
TCGCCTTGCAGTACCGGATTAAAAATTCGAAAGTACGGCGAGGCATCCGCGCCTGAACCTGCCACCCACTGCCAACTCGCCACATTCGCGGGCAAATCCGCATCGAGCAGACAATCTCGAAACCACGCCTCCCCCAAGCGCCAATCTGTCCTCAGGTTTTTGACCAAGAAGGAGCCAACCACCATACGGACTCGGTTGTGCATATATCCGGTTCGCCAAAGCTCACGCATACCTGCATCGACAATAGGAATTCCTGTCTGACCGCTTTGCCAAGCGCGTAACAGAGCGGGGTCGTTCTGCCAGGTAAATGCATCGAACTTCGGATTGAAGTTGTCTTTGGTGATTTGCGGAAAATGGAAGAGCAAGTAGTGACTGTACTCCCGCCATCCAAGCTCACTCAAGTAGGTATCCAAGTGTTCGTCTTCGATATCCATCTCGAATGCGTGTTTGGCTGCATACCAAACCTGATTGGGCGACAACTCACCAAAATGTAGAGAGGGACTGAGTTGCGACGTACCGACAACGGCTGGAAAGTTTCGCTTTGACCGATAATGAAACGCCGCGTTTTCGAGGTAGAGCTCAAGACGCTTGGCTGCGCCCTCTTCTCCCGGTTGCCATAGCGCATCGATCTCTTTATACCATTCGATACTCGGCATTAAACCCAATTCGTCCACGCTCAGACTTTCTAGGTTACGAGAATTAGCCTCCTGCGTAGAGATCGCAGTGAGATCCGCGCGGCCAAAAGGGACTCTCGGTTCTTTTGCTTTCAGGCAGCC
>NZ_LWFU01001181.1:0-624 GCF_001635135.1 Oleiphilus sp. HI0080 | reverse complement strand
ATCATTCAGTTCAACTTGAACGAAGCCTGACAAAAGCGGTTCGTAACCTTTCTGTACCTTAGGGTTGGCAGACGCGGAGATCGTCGCCATTGTTCGACCATGAAAAGCGCGTTTCATGGTTACAATAGTCGGAGTATTGATGTTGCGTTCATTGCCATATTTACGTGCAATTTTGATAGCCGCTTCGTTTGCCTCGGCGCCTGAATTACATAAAAAGGCATTATCCATATTCGTTAGAGAGCAAAGCTTTTCGGCTAGCTCTTGTTGAAGGGGGTTGTGGAACACGTTGGAGCAGTGAATAAGCCGAGACGCCTGATCTTTAATTGCTTTTGCGATCGCCGGATTAGAGTGCCCAAGGCCGCTAACCGCAACGCCTGTAAATGTGTCGAAATATTTGTTGCCGTCGGTATCAAATAACCAGCACCCGTCGCCGCTCTCGAATGAAACCGAAAGCTTTCCGTATGTGTTCATAATGGTTTGTTCAGTCATGCAGTGGGTACCTAGCGTATCTTTGCCGAGCAAGGCGTGATATTCCAAATGATGATAGAGAGTTTAGCAAAAGAGTGAGATTATACGGGCGGTTTTTAAAGTAATTCACCTTGGCGGGTGGTTTAGGACGAATAA
>NZ_LWFU01001180.1:0-256 GCF_001635135.1 Oleiphilus sp. HI0080 | reverse complement strand
TTAGCGACTTGGCATGGCGGCTAGGCATATCTGCTAGGTATAGCGGCAGGGTAAACCAATCTGTTTGAGAGCCTTAAATGGCAGAGGATACGCGAGAAAAATGACTTACATTTGGGCATAAAAAAAGCCGGTTACAAAGGCGTAACCGGCAATAAGTGCGAGTAGTATCCATGAAAGTCTTTCACTTCACTGACGTCATGAATGCCGTCAGTAACGACAATAGTGGTACAGATTTTTTAATATGCAAATAAATCCT
>NZ_LWFU01001179.1:0-3805 GCF_001635135.1 Oleiphilus sp. HI0080 | reverse complement strand
GTTGCGGTATCGCGCGCAGCTGAAATCCTTGTTGTGACCGACTCTGAAGGCGTTGTTTATGGTCTCGACGTCGCATCAGGAAAAGAGGTTTGGCGTAGTGAGGCACTCAAGTATCGACGATTAAGTGGTGCAGAAATACTCGGAAACTATGCTGCAGTAGCGGATTTTGAAGGCTACGTTCACCTCCTCGATGTCGGTTCCGGTGCGATTGCTGGCAGGGTCCGGCCTGATAGTGATGGTATAATGGGGCGTATGAAGGTCGTTGGATCGACGCTGTACGTCTATACTCGGTCCGGTGACTTGTACACTTATCGTATAACCCCTTAATTGGAAAGGCCTCAATGGTACCTGTGATTGCCCTCGTAGGGCGCCCGAATGTCGGTAAATCTACGCTCTTCAATCGAATGACGAAATCGCGTGATGCGATCGTGGCTGATTATCCCGGTCTCACACGCGATAGGAAGTACGGCGAAGGCGTGTTTGAAGACCGTAAGTTTATCTTGATTGATACTGGTGGTTTGTCCGGCGAAGAGGAAGGTATCGACGCCGCGATGGCAGAGCAGTCATACCTGGCTATCCATGAGGCAGATTTGGTTCTGTTTGTCGTTTCAGCGCGTGATGGTTTGACACCGGCAGACGAGATGATTGTGCAATCGATTCGGCAGTCCGGAAAGCCCTGTGAACTTGTGGTCAATAAAATAGATGGCCTCAACGAGCAAGCGGTTGAGATTGATTTTTTTAAGCTTGGTATTTCGACGCATCATTTGACTGCAGCCTCGCAAAATCGAGGCATTGCTTCCTTGGTAAATTCCGCGTTGAGCAACTTTTCAGAGGTTGATGAAGCGTCGGATAACGAGCAGCACGGCTGCAGTATCGGCATTATCGGCCGACCAAATGTGGGCAAGTCAACATTGGTAAACCGTTTGCTCGGCGAAGATAGGGTTGTGGTATTTGATCAACCTGGCACGACCCGAGATAGTGTTTACATACCGTATGAACGTCGCGACAAGCCGTACACCTTGATTGATACGGCGGGCGTGCGAAGACGAAAAAACGTAAAGGAAACAGTAGAGAAGTTTTCTATCGTTAAAACCTTGCAAGCAATTTCTGATTCAAATGTCGTTGTATTGGTGATCGATGCTCGAGAGGGTGTGGTTGATCAGGATTTACACTTACTTGGCTTTGCTATGGATGCTGGCCGGGCGATTGTTATCGCCGTCAATAAGTGGGATGGCATGACAGGTGAAGAAAAACAGAAGGTCAAGAATGAGCTTTCACGTCGACTCGTTTTTATGGATTATGCCAATACGCATTTCATATCAGCTAAGCACGGCAGTGGCGTAGGTGACATGTACAAGTCGATTGATCAAGCATATGCCTCCGCGTTCGCTAAGTGGCCGACCAAGCGTCTCACGGAGTTGCTACAGGACGCGGTCAGCGATCACCAACCGCCTGTTGTTCGTGGACGAAGAATTAAACTGCGGTTTGCCCATCAAGGTGGATCTAACCCTCCAGTGGTTGTTGTGCACGGGTCAAAAACCGATGACCTACCTGATAGTTATAAGCGTTATTTGGAAAATACCTTCAGGAAGGTTCTAAAAGTGAAGGGAACCCCGATTCGTTTTGAATTCAAGACAAGCGATAATCCATTTGCATCACCGAGTAGTAAGTTGTCGGCAAAAGACCAGGTAAAAGCGTCGCGAAAAGCAGATGCCAAGAAGTTTGAAAGTCGACGTTCAAAAAATAACCGCCGAGGCTCAAAAGGTAAACGATGATGAAGATCGCGCTAGTAACAACCGGTGGCACAATTGATAAGGACTATTTTGACGCGCTTAGTGATTACAAAGTGGTCGAATCGATTGTCCCTATGCTTCTAGAACGAATTGGCTCCGGGCTAACGATCGAGAGGAAAGAGGTTTGTCGAAAAGATAGCCTAGAATTGACCGAGCAGGATCGTGACGAACTAAAACGAACCATCATTGGGCTTGAGGCAGACAAGGTGCTCGTTACGCACGGTACCGACACAATGGTGGATAGTGCGCTTAGCTTGGGTCAGATTACGGATAAAACGATCGTGTTTACTGGAGCTATGAGGCCGGCACGGTTTATGGATACTGACGCCTTGTTTAATGTTGGTGTCGCGATTGGTGCCTTGCAGAGCAAAGAATCTGGCGTATTTGTAGCAATGAGCGGGCAAGTGTTTTCGCCCGATTCTGTAAAGAAAAACCGGGATGCGCAGCTTTTTGAAAGCACAAAGTCCTGATTCGTCACGTTGTCCGTCATGCGGTGAGCCGAATGGCTGCTGCATGAATAAGGATAAAACGCAGCATCGCTCTTGCAGCTCGGGAACAAGCTGCTGGTGTATGACCTTTCCGCCGATGAAAGGCAAATCCGGATACTCCAAGACTTCCTGTTTGTGTGCACAATGTTTAAAGCATCAGCTGCAAGTCCAAGTTGATAGTGAAATGGCGCCCTAAGGTATGTACACTTTCCCAATTACTAAACGACTTAAATAAGCATGAAGATTATCATCAGTATTGCAATAGCCGGGGCGCTGGGAGCGGTTCTTCGCTATGCCGTAGTGAGTCTGGTTGGGGCTAGGTTTTTTCCTTTTGGTACCTTGAGTGTGAATGTCCTTGGTTCGTTTTTGATGGGCATCGCTTATGTGGTTGTGGTTGAAAAGGCCTTGACCAGTCCAGATTTAAAGCCACTCCTAATGACCGGAGCACTCGGAGCGTTTACCACATTCTCTGCGTTTTCACTCGAAACGTGGGATTTGTTTGAGAAGGGTGAAGTCACGCTGGCTTTGTTATACATATTCGTCTCCGTGATTCTGTCCATCGGAGCATTGTGGCTTGGCGTTGGCGTTACTCGCCTGAGCTTCGCCTAATTGATTTTTTTGAAACCTTAACAACTTAGAAGAATTATGCTGGATCCAAAACTAATACGTAACGATGCCGAGGCGGTCGCTAGTCGACTAAAAATTAAAAAGTTTTCGCTCGATGTGGCTGCATTTGAAGCGCTTGAGGAGAAGCGTAAGACTTTGCAGGTCGAAACAGAAAATCTGCAAAGTGAAAGAAATGCGCGTTCTAAAGGCATCGGTAAAGCAAAAGCGGCTGGCGAGGACATCGCGCCGTTGATCGCAGAAATGGATCAAATGGGTGCGCAGCTTGAGTCCAAAAAAGCCGAGTTGAAGGATCTACAAGAAGAGCTGAATGATTTACTTGTCGGGATGCCGAATATACCCGATGCCGATGTGCCAGAAGGTGAAGACGAGTCGGACAACGTCGAAGTAAAAAAATGGGGCGAGCCGACAGAGTTTAATTTCGAGGTTCTGGATCATGTGGCTTTAGGAGAGCAGCTTGGTACGCTTGACTTCGAAACTGCAACGAAGCTAACCGGCTCTCGTTTTGCAGTGATGCGCGGCAGCCTCGCGCGCTTGCATCGCGCTCTAGCCCAATTCATGTTGGATACGCATATTACCCAGAATGGCTATGAGGAAACCTACCTGCCTTATATCGTTAATGACGAGTCGTTGTTTGGTACGGGTCAGCTTCCCAAGTTTTCAGAAGACCTTTTTAAACTGCACGCGGACCGAGAATTTTACTTGATTCCAACGGCTGAGGTCCCTGCCACGAATATGATTCGTAATGAAATTGTCGACGAAGCGTCACTGCCTCTTAAATTTGTTTGTCATACCCCTTGTTTCCGTAGCGAAGCTGGCTCGTATGGACGAGATGTAAGAGGCATGATTCGTCAGCACCAGTTTGATAAGGTTGAGTTGGTTCAGGTCGTGAAGCCATCT
>NZ_LWFU01001178.1:0-286 GCF_001635135.1 Oleiphilus sp. HI0080 | reverse complement strand
ATGTCAAAGTGGATGGCAAGACCATTGCGGCGAAAAATATCATCATTGCAACCGGCGCAAGGCCGGCCATGCCCGAGATATTGGGCCTTAACTCAGATCTTGCTTATAACTCCGATACCATCTGGAATTTACGCCAACCACCCAAAGCAATGATTGTCGTAGGAGAGGGGCCTATAGGGTGCGAGCTTGCGCAAAGCTTTCATCGGCTTGGTATCAACGTCACACTCGTCGGCCGAAATGACACGGTACTGCCGCGCGAAGACAGTGATATGGCGAGCCTAGTACA
>NZ_LWFU01001177.1:0-1024 GCF_001635135.1 Oleiphilus sp. HI0080 | reverse complement strand
AGTACAAGAAAGTGTATAAATAACAATTAGATACCTGTGAATCAAAGGTTGGCTGGCAAAATCGGTGCGCTTTCTTGGAGCGGTATGGCGTGTTACGCACCAAAATGACGCTCTATTTTGGTGCGTAAAAAATGGTATGTGATTTGGGAAGGCTCGGTGGTAAACTTTTGGACCAAATTTGCTGTACTGGAGACAGTTAGAGTGCTCAATCCCCAACAATTATTCGGTCTCATTCAAGACCAGGTGAATCAAGTCTTTCCTGAGTTCGGCAAGGCGGCTCAAGATGAGATGGCTGGTAATCTAAAGCTTGTTATAACAAGCGTCATTACTAAGTTGGATTTGGTTTCCCGCGACGAGTTTGACGCCCAGCAGGCCGTGCTGGAAAGGACTCGCATGATGCTAGAAAAGTTGGAGAAGACGGTTGCTGAGCTAGAAGAAAAAGTGTCAGATTAATAAAGTGTTTTAAAGCAGGAAAGGATTCTGCTTCTGCCGCACTAAAGCGGTGCGATTTACAAATATAGTGCAAGGATGCCTATGAGTTTGTCTACTGTTAAGACCCGTGCGTTGTGCGGTGTCGATTCCCCTTTGGTGCGCGTTGAGACGCACCTTTCCAATGGTTTGCCCTCTTTTACTATTGTCGGTTTGCCCGAAGCGGCTGTTCGAGAGAGCCGTGAGCGTGTTCGTTGCGCTTTGGTGAATTCTGGTTTTGAGTTTCCGATGCGTCGTGTGACGGTCAACTTGGCTCCCGCAGATTTGCCAAAGGAGGGCGGGCGTTTTGATTTAGCGATTGCGATCGGAGTCTTGGTGGCAAGTGGTCAGCTGTCACCCTCTTCCGTGTCTGATTGTGAGTTTGTATCAGAGCTCGCACTGGGTGGCGCTTGTTGTGCTGTGAAAGGAGTTCTTCCCTCTCTCGCAGTCGCTGATTCGACGGCGCACAAGATATACGTCGCCAATGAGGATGCACGTTATCGCCAGTTATTGAACTCTGAAAAAATTATTGGCGTTCATGATCTTTTAGAATTAG
>NZ_LWFU01001176.1:0-381 GCF_001635135.1 Oleiphilus sp. HI0080 | reverse complement strand
TGGATTTTCAACTTGTTCGAAACGGCAAGCCTAACTAACGAATTCTGGTCCGATGCCAATGCTCCACACGATGACGCTGATGGCAAACAAGCCCACGAGCATGCATAGGCCTACCGTCAAAATAGACGTTGCAAACATAAAACCTCGGTCTTCGGGAATCTTCATTAAGATTGGTAGGCCCTCATACAGCAAGTAGACCGACCATCCTACGGCAACTACTCCAGCTAACATGTTGACCCAAAGAACGGGATAAACAGCAATTATCCCCATTAGGAATAAAGGCGTTGCCGTGTAAGCCGCTAAAATAATACCGTTGTGTTCTTGCTCATCGACGCCATACGTCGCTGCGAAGAAATCAATGAATTTACCGATAATAAATAT
>NZ_LWFU01001175.1:0-890 GCF_001635135.1 Oleiphilus sp. HI0080 | reverse complement strand
CGGAATTCTCAAGGCACACTCTAGAGATGCTGAGAGAACCTTTGGAAACCGGGGAGATATCGATCGCGCGCGCCCAGCAGCAGCTAACCTTGCCAGCTCGGTTTCAGTTAATTGCAGCGATGAACCCCTGTCCTTGCGGATATTTGGGGCATCCTTCTGTTTCATGCACAGATTCGCCGCAGCAGATCGAGCAATATCGTCGAAAGTTGTCGGGGCCTTTTCTAGACCGTATTGATATGCATGTCGAAGTGCCGTTTCAATCAGCAAGAGTGACCTTGCGAACCAATAGAAAAGAAGAAAGCAGTGAGCAGATACTTGCGCGAGTGGAGCGTTCAAGAGAGCTTCAATATCAGCGACAAGGTACTCTTAATGGTGATTTAAAAGGAGAGGCGCTCATGCAAATATGTGCGTTGACGACTGAGCAGAATGATTGGTTGATGAGCACAATTGATGCCTTGGCTTTGTCTAGTAGAGCCGCACATCGAATAATGCGATTGGCAAGAACATTGGCGGATTGCTCGGGGGAATCGAGGATAAGTCAGGGGCATCTGGCGCAGGCCTTGCGCTATCGGCCTATACAAAGGCCAGCAGATTAGCGTGTTGAACTGGCGTTCACAGGTTTAAAAAAAGCAGTTGAACTAAACTGGAGGCAAAAAAAGAGGAGCCAAAACTTGGCTCCTTAATAGGGGTTTCTTCAAGGAAGACAGAACCACGATCGCTTCATCGTGAATCTGTATTACTAAGTATACGCTCAAATTTTGAACAATCGGTGTAGAACATCACTAAATCTGTAACAGATAGTTAAATCGATAAAGCTTTGTGTATGAGATCACAAACTAACCGTATCGCGAGGGCGAGTGATGGCCTTAAACATCGCGTGCTTGCTATGC
>NZ_LWFU01001174.1:0-219 GCF_001635135.1 Oleiphilus sp. HI0080 | reverse complement strand
CAATTCCGGAGCGCGCTGCGGATATTGGTGTACCGACGGGCATCGCAATATCAATGGCATAGTATTGAGGTTCATGACTATGGCTGAATTTTCCACCAAAACCTTGGGAGATGCGTAGGCTCTTATATCCTTTAAACGGTACCGCATATACCTGTTCGTCGGGAACGGTGTCTGGTGCACCTATCAGGCAGCCAAATTCGATGTCTTTTGGCCGCAGCC
>NZ_LWFU01001173.1:0-512 GCF_001635135.1 Oleiphilus sp. HI0080 | reverse complement strand
TCACTTCGCCTAACAAAAGATTCAAGGGATGGACATGCGCGCCGGTTTTATCGAGTAAGCCGCCAACATATGCATCCGTCGCGATCTCTTTGTGAATCGCTTCGCCATCGAGCATCTCTAGGCCTTGGTGACCAAGGCTCTCCCATAGTGCTTTTTGACCCTGAAGATGACCCATTTGCGTTTTATTGAATGCCGCAAAAATACCGCCGGGCCGGTAGTCGCAGTCAATGTTATATTTCTCGATACGGTTGCGAATAATGTCACCACCCTCAAACGCCATACTCCCGAGGGCTTGCGCCGTCGTCTTGCCGTATTTTCGCTCTATAACATCAATGTCACGTGAGTAGCTATTTACCAATTGACCGCCATTGCGCCCGCTTGCACCATAACCTATTCGAGCAGCTTCTAGTACGGCGACTTTATAACCGTTTTCTGCGAGGTGTAGTGCGCTTGATATCCCCGAAAAGCCAGCACCGATAACGCATACATCCACATCGAGGTGTTCGTTTAGA
>NZ_LWFU01001172.1:0-11881 GCF_001635135.1 Oleiphilus sp. HI0080 | reverse complement strand
GGGCAATCAGCAACTCTGCTGTTGCGATGGCATCGCTGAGCGCATTGTGCGCGTGAGAGTGTGGCAACGCATAACGATCACGACACAACCCTAGCTGCAAGCTACCGGCCCTACCCTGTCGATCTAAACGACGCTTTTCAATCGCCATCGTATCGATGTACTGAAAGGATAAGGGGCAACCAAAAGAGCTCTCGGCCGCTCGCTGAAGAAACTCGACATCAAGATGTGCGTGATGAAAAACAGCCACGGAATCACTCAAATCCTTCATCAGCAAACTTAATGCTTGTGACACGCTAGAAGCTCCGGCGATCTGTCGATCACTCAGACCATGAATCGTCACGCTTTCTCCAACGTCCTCTGTGGCATGACACAACACATGTCGACCGCTCGAATACTCAATAAAGCCATTCTGAATCACGACCCATCCGATACTCAATAACGCATCTTGTTTTGGGTTCAGCCCTGTCATTTCGCAATCAACAGCAAGAATCTTTAGCTCAGAGAAAGGCGTTCGCGACGACCAAGCCGGCTGTTCATACAAACGGCTAAGCGGTCCAGACGCCGTAATTTTTTTGCGCCATCTAAGCTGCTTTAGAAACCTAGATAGTGCCATGGCCGAACCGCATTTTCAGAGAACGCTGGCTCTCGGCAACAACGGCAAACGCGTCTTTTAATTGATGTCTGACAAGGGGAGATAGTGTTTTCGGATCCAAGTTATTCGACACGGCCTCTGACTGCTGGATCTGCCTGCTTTGATTCTCAAGTCGCAAACCTGCAATAAATTCATGCGCATCACACAAGTTACGCGACTGCTCAGAAGAGATGATCTTTTGCTTCTCCAATGCCTTTAAACGATCCACAGTATTCACTGCTGTAATCCCTTCAGCCAAGCAATATAAACGCGCCATCGCAACAATCGGCACAGTACCACGATGTTTGAGATCCAACACTGCACGATGGTTGCCATCTTTCTCCAGTACAAACTGTTTAAAAAAGCCAAGCGGAGGCGTGCTTTGAAGGGTGTTCTCAGCCATGCGGGCATGAAATATCGAATTCTTTGTTGCATCCCTTGCAACAAATTCTTTTAAGCCCTGCGTCAACGTACCATCGCCATCGACATGGCGTATATCGTAAAAAATACTCGCGTGCATTAACGCCTTGGGATCGGGCTCAACAATCCAGTGCGCGAAGTAATTTTTCCAGACACTTAGCGGCTGACACCACTTTTCGTTCATCGCCATGATACCGCCAGGGCAGTACTTTAAGCCGCTCTTATCTAGCCCGTCATTCACAAAACGCGCGAAGCTTTCAACCTGAATGCTTTCAGTCTGGGTTAGTTCTCGCTCAAGGATCAGACCATTGTCCTGATCCGAACCCAACATCTGATCGGCACGTGCCTGAGAGCCAAAAACGACCCACGCGTATTGGCATGGCAATTCACCGCACTCTTTGCGAGCTAGGAAAATAAGCTGCTTTGTTACCGCATCGGTTATCGAGGTGATAATGCGGCCTATCTCATGTGCCCGCACATTGGCGCGAATCATCTTATCAATCAACTCAGGCAGCGCTTTGCAGCGTTCTTCTATTTGCTCAACGGTTTTAGATCGATTAATTGCGTGGATCAGATAAATGGGCTCTGAGTTTTGGGCACGAACAAAATCATTGAGTGTGATAATGCCCACCGGTGCTGAACCGCTCATTACTGGGAGGTGATGAATATTCTCCGTCATCATCAGCAACTGTGCTTCGTAGACTGTCTGTGAGCGGCGAATAGTTTTCGGACTAGAGGTCATGACCTCACTAATCGGTTTATTCGGATCCACGCCTGCCGCTAGCACACGCGACCTTAGATCCCGGTCCGTCACAATACCTGCAAGCTCTCCATCAGCAACCACGATCAATGAGGAAATTTTTGCCTCGGACATCCGCTGAGCCGCTGCACGAATTGATTCGTCAGCCTGAACCCGGATCGGGTCATTCACCATCAGTTCTGCTACGCGCTGATTAAGGCAATAGTTCCGCTCTCTGCTATCAAGCACCCTGCTGAGCCGAGCATGCTCAGTCGCGTGAAAAAAGTCATCGATTGTCGCGCGTTCATCGCCAAGATCGTCAAGTATGGTGATCGGGAAAAAATAAAGCAGGCAGTCTTCAAGACAATGTGCCGAGGCCACTTGATTCACCGCGCGCTCGGTAAATAGGAAACAGTTCGTTGCCGACATTTTATCGATCAAACTATTGGATTCATCGCGCAATTCAAGACTGCCACTTCGGATAAGCACGATGCCTGAATAGCGTGCCATAGATAGAGATACACCCGCTTTTTCGTGGCCAATCTTGAGTTGTTTAAGCGCGCGATCTAACGCTTCTTCGCTGAGATGGTTAAACGGGGGGCACTGGGAAACAAACAGCTTCTGATCGTCTTGCGTGGTGACTGTCATAACACAGTTTTTCCAAGAAATTAGTTTACGATTGGCTCCGGATACCGTGCATCATGAACAAAAAAATCCGTACCAACACTGGCATAAAAAACAGCTCCCGCGCTCTGCATCGCAAGTCGCAAGGAATCAATCTGTTGCGGCATGTTGTTCATGTCGGCATGCCAATTGTTTTTGTCTGAACTACTTTGAACGAGTTGCACCTGAGGGAATTCCTGTTCAGCTTGCGTCAATGCGAGCCTGATGCCCTCGAGCTTTTGATTTGAATAAACATTCAATACTTGCCCACCATCAACCTCTTTGGCCAAGCTGAGTTTGATCTCGAGATCCCCATTCACCAAAGTACACACGCCACTCGCATAACGGCAATTTGAACGTGCGACAAGAGGGTAGCTTTGTCCCGCTTCCACCGCGACCGGGCTTTCACCAACGATGTAATCCGTTGCGAAATAAGCCACCACAGCGAGAATCGGTGCAACAATCATGGCAACAAGAACATGTTTATTTTTGAACATCTAACACTCCAAAAAAGAGCCAGGGAGGGTGTGTCTCCCTGGCAAGTGCGGTGAAACTTATTCAGGCTTAGTGAGCCTGCGCTTGGGTTTCACCACCGGGCATACGGATATGCTCAACCATATCCTGAACATCTTGTGGAACTTCTGCGCTCACCTTAGAAACACCGAAAGCAACGAGGAAGTTCACCACCGCACCAATCGCACCAAATGCGTTTGGCTCGATTCCGAAGAACCAGTTTGGATCCATGTCACCCAAGAACGACGTACTTGCGATGAACATGATGCCTTTGTGCTGGAATACATACAGCAAGGTAACACCGATACCTGCGACCATACCAGCGATCGCACCTTCCTTCGTTACTGTCTTGCTGAAGATACCCATCATCAACACAGGGAAGATAGACGAGGCAGCCAAACCAAAGGCCAGTGCAACCGTGCCTGCTGCAAAGTCGGGCGGATTGAAGCCGAGATAACCGGCACCTGCGATCGCAAAGGCCATGGCAATCCGACTCGCCATCAACTCACCCTTCTCTGTGATATCCGGTTTTAAGACGCCTTTCAGCAAGTCGTGTGATATCGCCGAGGAGATCGCCAGCAACAAGCCTGCGGCTGTTGAAAGCGCCGCAGCCAAACCACCAGCTGCAACCAGGGCAATCACCCAGTTAGGAAGTTTCGCAATCTCAGGGTTCGCTAGAACCATGATGTCGCGGTCAACTTTCACCATTTCGTTGGTTTCTTTGTCCGCTGTGTACTGAATCAGGCCATCGCCGTTCTTATCTTCGAACTCCAACAGACCTGTTGTTTCCCAGTTTTTGAACCAGGTAGGACGGTCTACATACGCAAGATTTTCAGCTTGCTCAGGCTGATCAATCGTGGTCATAAGATTCAAACGCGCCATAGCCGCAACAGCAGGTGCTGTCGTGTATAGAATCGCAATGAAGACCAATGCCCAGCCCGCTGAGGTACGCGCATCTCTCACTTTCGGCACCGTGAAGAAACGAATGATTACGTGCGGAAGACCCGCCGTACCAATCATCAAAGACATGGTGTATACGAACATGTTTAAGGTGCTCAGACGTGCTTGCGTGGTGTACTCAGCAAAGCCAAGTTCCGTCACAACCATATCGAGTTTATCTAGCAGGTAGGTGTCGGAGCCGACCAGAGTGCTACCAAGCCCAAGTTGTGGAATCGGGTTACCTGTCAGATTCAGAGAGATAAAAATCGCTGGAATCGTATACGCAAAAATCAACACCACATACTGAACGATCTGCGTATAAGTGATGCCCTTCATGCCGCCCATTACAGCGTAGAAGAATACAATCCCCATGCCTGTTAAAAGACCCGTGTTGTAGTCCACTTCAAGGAAGCGAGAAAATGCAACACCAATGCCTTTCATCTGGCCGATAACGTAAGTCACAGACGCTACAATCAAACAAACAACCGCAACAATCCGCGCCGTCTTCGAGTAATAGCGATCACCGATAAACTCCGGCACAGTGAACTTACCAAACTTGCGAAGGTAGGGTGCTAGACACATCGCTAACAACACATAACCACCTGTCCAGCCCATAAGGAATACCGAACCACCATATCCATAGAAAGCGATCAAACCAGCCATGGATATAAACGACGCGGCAGACATCCAGTCAGCTGCGGTTGCCATTCCGTTTGCGACAGGGTTAATACCACCGCCCGCTACATAGAATTCTTTTGTTGAGCCTGCTCTGGCCCAGAATGCGACACCGATATAGGTCGCAAAAGTTAAACCTACAACGATGTAGGTAAGGGTTTGAAGTTCCATTGCCTTGCTCCTACTCGTCTACGCCATGTTCGCGATCTAGCGCTGCCATTTTTTTCGCGTAATAAAACACCAGTACCACAAACGTGTACATAGCGCCTTGTTGCGCGAACCAAAAACCTAACTTGTAGCCACCAATTTGAACTTGGTTGAGGACATCTACAAGAAGAATTCCGCATACAAATGAAACAACAAACCACACCACCAATAACTTGATCATTAGCGATATGTTGTAGCTCCAATATGCCGATTCGTGTTCTTTCTTCATAAGCCTTCTCCGGGTTGCTGAACACATGAACGGACCTGCGAAATTGCAGGGCTCATTCGAATCTATCAACATTTGTCCAGTTTGAGACCAAGACTTTGGTCTAAGGGTCGACTAAAGTAGGAGCAGATATACTCATAAAAATAAGCATTCACTCTTTATTTATTTGGTCGTAAAGATATGTCACCAGCCACCATTACTCTGGCCATCATCTCCTATATTGCCTTATTGTTTTGGCTTGCTCGCAGAGGCGATAGAGTGCGCTTTGTCGCCGATAGCTGGGTTCGTCACCCACTCGTGTATGCTCTTGCTCTTGGTGTTTACTGCACCTCTTGGACGTTTTACGGACTGGTAGGTACGGCGTCGGTTTCAACCTGGCAGTTTATCCCCATCCTTCTCGGGCCGATTCTTTTATTCACAATCGGCTTTCCGGTCATCGTGAAGATCTATCAAATTTGCAAGCAAGAGCATATTCATAACATTGCCGACTTCATCGCTTCGCGTTATGGCCGACGCCAGGGTATCGCAGCATTTGTCACGCTCGTTGTATTACTCGCAACCGTGCCCTATATCGCCTTGCAGCTTAAAGCTGTCTCAGACACGCTTGGCTTGGTTATTGGCACGAATGCGCTAGGCAATCAGGATCTGACGTTCTTCATTGCAGCAGCAATGATTCTGTTTGCACTGTTATTCGGCACAAGTCAGCTCGATATCTCCGGCTACCATGGCGGCTTGATGAATGCCATCGCCTTCGAATCCATCGTCAAGTTGCTTGCTCTTGCACTCGTAGCCGCCTTTGCTTTTTACTTTTTGAGTAGCGACCAGAGCTTTTCTTCCGTTCTACCTAGCCCCGACGAAAACCCGCCCCCAGCTCGTCTGGGCTTACGCTTTTTCGTCGAAACCGGCCTTGCTGCCTGCGCCATTTTTTGTCTGCCAAGAATGTTCCAAATCACCTTTGTAGAGTGCCTCTCCAAGGCACATCTGAGCACCGCACGCTTTACCTTTCCGCTATACCTCGTCGCGATCGGATTCTGTATCTACCTAATTGCGCAGGCAGGCAACCAGATTTTTGCTGGCACGGATGTTTCCAGCGATACCTACGTGATCGCAATACCGATCCATCTTGAGTCTGACATACTTACCTTAGTTGCATTTCTCGGCGGGTTTTCTGCGGCAACCGCGATGATCATTGTCGCGACCATCACGCTAAGCCAAATGCTCTCCAACGATGTCATCCTGCCACTTATTATGCGTCGACAAAGCGGCCAACAGCGTTTTCGTGACTACACACGGCTTTTGATTTTGGCACGCCGCGGAATGGTCATTTTTGTAGTTTTCGCGGCCTACCTCTATCAATTACTGCTCGCTTCAAATGCCGCTCTCACCAGCATCGGTCTGATTGCATTTGCGCTTTCGGTACATTTGGCGCCCGCAATACTCATGGGGCTTTACTGGAAGCGGTGCAACGCGATTGGTGTATATGCCGGCCTCGGCAGCGGCGTGCTTGTATGGGCATACATGCTGATCACCCCAATCATGAGCGACATTGGCCTTGTTGCTCAGAGCTATATCTCACAAGGCCCTTATGGCTTCGAATGGCTCAGCCCGGAGTTCTTTCTCGGGTTTGAGTTTAGTGATGCCTTTACCCGCAGTGTGCTGGTAAGCCTAGGGATCAACATCGCGGTAACTTGGCTAGTTTCGAGAGTCGATCGCACCACCTTAGCGGATCGTATTCAGGCTTCGACATTCACCCAAATTGAATTACAAAAGCCTGTTGGCGAAAACGACTCCGCGATTAAAATTGGTGATCTGAAAGAGCTGGCAAATCAATTTGCAGGTGCGAGGATCGCGGACCGTATTTTCGAGCCCGAGAGTATCAACCCTGAAGAAACAAGCCCCGAAGAATTAATCGAAACGGTTCGTCGTGCTCTTTCCGGCATCGCCGGTGTCGCGTCTGCCAATGCAATGATTGATGGCCTTCGTAGCGGCAATAAAATCGCAGTTGAAGATGTCGTCAGTATGTTTGGCGAAACCACCAAAGCGCTGCGTTTTAATCAGGAAATCCTGTTCTCATCATTCGAGAATATCTCCTCCGGCATCAGCGTCGTAAACGACGATTTGAATATCGTTGCTTGGAACCGCCGTTACGAAGAAATGTTCAACTATCCAAAAAATATGCTGAAGATCGGTACTCCCGTATCCGAGCTTGTGCAGTTTAATGCGCACAGAGGCTTGCTCGGTGCGGGTGATATTGAACTGCTTGTCCACAAACGTCTTGAGCACCTTAAGAACGGAAAACCCTATCGCGTTGTGCGCGAGCACCATGACGGACAAGTGATCGAGATCAAAGGTACTCCGCTACCAGACGGCGGCTATGTCACGACGTACGATGACATTAGTGACTTCATTCGAATTCAAAACGAACTTGAGCTAAGCAATCAAAACCTTGAAAAGCGCGTCGAAAGTCGCACCGAAGAAATCAATCGCATCAACCAAGACTTGGTACACGAGATCGAATTAAGAAAGGGCATGGAAACCGCGCTTCTTGAAGCCAAGTCGCAGGCAGAAACAGCCAATGCGACCAAGTCTCGCTTTCTCGCTCTTGCCAGCCACGACATTTTGCAGCCACTGAATGCCGCGCAGCTTTATGTTACCTCCCTGCTTGAAGCACAAAACGAACGTCGTGATACGCGTATTGTGCGACAGATCAGCAATTCTATTGCCAGCGCAGAGTCGATTATCTCATCGTTGCTTGATATTGCGCGCATTGATACCGACAGCATAGAACCGAAGCTCTCATCGGTACCGCTTGATCAGATTCTCAAATCGCTCATTGATGAGGCGCAGGTGCAGTTGCCGGAAGAGGTTGCGTTGCACTATATCCCGAGCTCTGTGCACGTCTTGTCGGACCAAAAAATGCTTTCGCGCATTGTTCAGAACTTTATTTCTAACGCGGTAAAGTACACCGCGGAAGGTCGTATTATCGTTGGCTGTCGACGTCACGATGCGCATGTGGAGCTCTTCGTTATCGATTCGGGCCCGGGCATCCCCAAAGATGATCTTGAAAAAGTATTTAATGATTTCTTCCGCTCTCAGGCCCAAATTGAGCAAGCCGGTCTCGGGCTCGGCTTAGCGGTTGCCAAACGATTGGCTGATCTACTAGACCATAAAATCCGAGTACAATCCGTGACTAAAAAAGGTTCAAGCTTTTCAATCACTCTGCCCATCGCTTCGCCACAAACCCAGAATGACGAGAGCAATGCCATCGCTCCAACACATGAGCTTGCAGGCATGAGCATCGTTTATGTAGATGATGGTGCAGAAAACATTAGTGCGACGGAGGCACTCCTTCATCGCTGGCAATGTAAAATGACGGGCATTCAAATCGCTAATGAGGCGATTGAGTATAGCGAGCAGCACTCCGCGCCCGACGCCCTACTCATGGATTTTCAACTTAACGATGAGCACTTTAACGGCCTGACCCTTGCAGAAACTCTGAGAGACATCTGGGGTGAGGATTTGCCTGTATGTATCATCTCGGCCGCGCCCGACCCAGATCTCCCTATAAATGCGCGACAGCGCGGTTTTGATTTTTTAAGTAAACCAGTCAAACCGGCAAAACTCAGAGCTTGGCTTACGCATATTCACGAACATTAAGCCCCCCGCTGGGGCATTAATGAACCGAGGCGGAATCCACAAATGTATTTCTGTCTCAATCACACAACCTTATTAAGATAAGAACGCCAAACAAAGCAAAAACGCGTAATTCGACTAAAGTAATGCACATTACTTTGTGAGGATTACTCTGTGCAGAAGTTCGCGTTTGTTTTCAAAAGCCGCTTGTTACGACCAGTGCTATTTTTATTGCTTGCCGCCGGCATTGTGCAGGTTTTAGCGAGTGCATGGCTAATCAGCTATCAGGCATCAGAGCTGGAAGCAGAAGCAAGATCGCATCTAGACACCTCGTTTGAAAAACAGGCCATCGCGCAAGAGACTGTACGAGAAGAACTCTTGGGCGCACTGGATACGATGAAGCGCGAAAGTCGGCAACAAATGGGTGAGCAGCTTGCGCAACAATTGGAAACCCAGTCGACAGCCATAGGTGATAAGCGTCGCGCACTTTTAGTCAACAATATCTCGATGATGGCCAATTTGGTTGGCGAACTTTCCGCGCCGTTGATTTGGGATCAGAACATCCCAAGACTCACCGAAATCGTCGAGCTGATGGATGCCCAGGAAAGTATCGTGTTAGCGGTGTTTTTTGACCAATACGAGGAGAGAATGACCCGCTACGTCGATAGACGCGACCCATTCGTAAAACAGCTCATTAGCGAAGGGAGTGGCCGCGGCTCTGTCAATAAAGCGCTTGATGCTGCTCAAAAGAACGAGCGCGTCATACTGGTGAAATCGCCCATCGCCCCGAAAGGCTCCGTCATAGGGCAGCTTTGGATTGGTATCGATGCCAGTAAATTAGAGGCAGAACAACTCGCCATCAAACAAGAGTTTGAGACAACGGTGGCAAATAGTCAGGAGGCCGTTGCTTGGGTAATTAACCAACAATCGGAAAGCCTCAGTACCAACTACGATGAGTCAATGCAGACACTTTCTGAAGAAATCGCCGCAGAGAACGCCATTGTGATAGAGCAAATTAACACCCAAACGAGCAGTCTTTCACAGGCGCTTGTCGGAAGTAGCGTTCTATCAACCATTATCTTATTGCTCTTAACGGTTACCATCATTGGCATCAGCATGATCATGAAGATCAACAAACTAAACAAGGCCGTTTGGGGCTTAACCCAAGGCGAAGCGGATCTTAGCCAGCGCGTGAATATCCCGGGTAATGACGAGCTCGTGCATACAGCAGAGGGGCTCAATAAGTTTCTTGAGCGCTTGCAGGGCTTGATCAGCAACATCAAGGATTCTAGTTCGAAGACCAGTCAGCAACTCTCGAAACAAGTTGCCGCCAGCCAAGAAACAGCCGCCTCGATACAGTCTCAAAAAGCCGAGGTAGAGCATGTCTCCTCTTCAATCCAAGAGATGTCGTCAAGCGTTCAAGAAGTCACACAGAATATACAGCAAACCGCAGATGGCGTGCGACAAGCAAGTACTGAAACGGATACGACAGCACAACTCTCTGGCAGCGCCCGACAAGCGCTGGATCAAATGGTGCAGGATATTCAAAAAGCGAGTGGCGTCATTACCTCAGTGAATCAGAATAGTCAGGAAATCGGCACTGTGCTGACAGTCATTCGCACAATCGCCGAGCAAACTAACCTACTTGCCCTCAATGCGGCAATAGAAGCGGCAAGAGCAGGCGAAAGCGGCCGCGGCTTCGCGGTTGTTGCCGATGAAGTACGCACGCTCGCTAGCCGAACACAACAATCTACAGAAGAGATCCAAGATATTATTGATCGCCTGCAACGAGGCAGTGACGATGCGGTGAGTGCCATGGAACGCGCGAATAATCAGGTTAACAACTCAATGGAAAGCTTTTCGCGCGCAGACCAACAGTTTGAAATTCTAAACGGATTAATGAGTAACTTGCAGCAAAAAGCCATCGAGATCGCATCCGCGTCAGAGCAACAAAGCGTGGTTGCCAACGAAATTAGCAGCAACGTCAACCGAATCGCCATGGCCGCAGACGAAACGACGCAGGCTGCACATCGATCCGACGAAGCGAGCCAAGCCATCAGCGTTCAGGTGGAAGCGCTTGAAGGCCAAGTGAATCAATTTGTCGTTTAGTATCGTGAGCTAGTGCAGCTTCATTCTTGAATGAATGGCTTTCATCAGCCTGTCGTTCAGCCAGATGAGGCCGGTTTTGAAGAAACCGTGCAGCGCATATTGGTGCATTCGATAAAGCGAGACATAAAACAATCTTGCCAACTTACCCTCTACCATCATGCTGCCTTTGCTTAAATTACCCATCAAACTGCCGACTGCGGTGTAATCACTCAGCGAGACGAGCGAACCGTGATCTTTGTAAACGAACGGATGCGCTGCTTTGCCTTCTAACTTCGCGATGAGCGTTTTATACAACGTGCTCGCTTGCTGATGTGCCGCTTGCGCACGAGGCGGAACAGGCCGCTCGTTACCTTCAAGCCAGCACTCAGCGCAATCACCAAACGCATAGATACTGTCATCTCGCGTTGTGCGTAAAGTCGCGTCGACCTTCAATTGGTTAATTCGATTTGTTTCGAGCCCATCAAGCTCTGAAAGAAACGTAGGTGCTTTGATGCCTGCAGCCCATACTTTGATCTCCGCCTCTAACTCCGAGCCATCAGCAAAGTGCAATGATTGCCCCGTTATCTCCGTCACAGGCTTAGAGGTAAGTACCTCTATATTCAATTTTTTGAGTTCGCGACATGCTGCTGAAGAAAGCCGCTCTTTCAACGCTGGAAGAATGCGCTCTCCGGCTTCGATCAACGAAATCGAAATATTGTCAGGCCCAATATGATGTAAACCATAGTACTCGAGCTGCTGCGAGGCATATCTCAGCTCAGCAGCGAGTTCCACGCCTGTCGCGCCAGCCCCAATGATGGCAACCCGCAGATTGCGCTCGCTTGAATCCGCAAATTCTTCCTGAAGATAACGATTCAACAGATTTCGGTGAAATCGCCTCGCCTGCTCCTGACTATCAAGAAACTGACAAAACTCTGCCGCACCTTTGGTCCCAAAGTCGTTGGTCGTGCTGCCCACCGCCAATACCAAAGTGTCATACGAAAGATGACGCTCAGCCACCACGGTCTCACCCGCCGAGTTTTTTATCGGTGCTAATGTTATGGTTTTTTGATCTCGATTCAGTCCCGTCAATCTGCCCGGCTGATACTCAAAATAATGCTGTTGCGCATGCACTCGGAAGTCGACCTGT
>NZ_LWFU01001171.1:0-291 GCF_001635135.1 Oleiphilus sp. HI0080 | reverse complement strand
TCAGCTAGATGGACCATATCCTCCGCGCACTTCAAATGCGGAGCGATAACAGTAAACTCGTCACCCCCGAGGCGCGATAAGTGATCGGTATCCCGCACTCTTGATCGGAATCGTTTCGCAACCTCGATCAATAATCGATCGCCAGAAGAGTGGCCCAACGAGTCATTGATATGCTTAAAGTCATCCAGATCAATAAATAGAAGGCCCATCATGCTGCCCGCGCGCTTCGCCGCTTTTACCTCTGCATGGATCAGATCTTCAAACTTTCTTCGGTTGTATAGCTTTGTTAGC
>NZ_LWFU01001170.1:0-297 GCF_001635135.1 Oleiphilus sp. HI0080 | reverse complement strand
CATATCTACAACCAAGTCGCGAATAACTGGAAGACCCGGCAGTGGACGAATGACCAATTTACCCTTCTTCACCACCTCTGAAAGAGGAGTGATACATGCCAAACCATTCTTACCGTTCATGTTCAAACCATCAGAACCACAAACACCCTCGCGGCAAGAACGACGATAGGAAACAGAAGAGTCTTTCGCCTTGATAAGATGCAATACATCCAGAACCATCAAATCCTTACCTTCAGGAATCTCAACCTCAACATCTTCCATGTAAGGCACTTGGTCTTTCTCAGGATTGTATCGATA
>NZ_LWFU01001169.1:0-631 GCF_001635135.1 Oleiphilus sp. HI0080 | reverse complement strand
ACCGCCTGCAACTCGCTTTCTGGCGCGCCTTTAAGATTGCCATAGGCAATGTTGTTTGCGATGGTGTCGTTAAACAGCGTGACATGCTGTGTCACCAAGCCTATCTGGTCACGCAGAGAGCGCAGAGTATAGTCAGCCAAGGGCACGCCATCCAACTCAATACTTCCTGCGGAGGGCTCGTAAAATCGGGGCAACAAATTGGCCACGGTGGATTTACCGCTCCCTGAACGCCCCACCAACGCGACAGTTTGTCCTGGCTCTATTGTCAGATTGAACTGTTTGAGCACGTCTTGTTCACTTGTCGGATATCGAAAACGAACGTCTTTAAACTCGATTCGCCCCGTCACCTTTTCGAGTACCTTTTCGCCTTTGTCTTCCTCAGGGTCGGCGTCCATGACTGCAAATAAATCACGGGCGGCTGCAACTCCACGCTGAATCTTCTCGTTAATCTGTGTCAGCTGTCGAATTGGCTTAGCCATCGTAGAGGCGGCAGTAATAATGACCACAAACGTCGCCGCGGTCATATCTCCTCGAACGTCCGGAGCAAGAGCCAGCCAAATCAAAATAGAAACCGACAACGCCACCAATAACTGAATAACTGGTGTGCTCACCATCTTGGTAAGCTCCATTT
>NZ_LWFU01001168.1:0-613 GCF_001635135.1 Oleiphilus sp. HI0080 | reverse complement strand
GAAAGCGTGAAACTCGATACACCAAAAACCGTGACAGCCAAACCAATTGCCCGAAAGGTCAATGACAAGCTTGCAGCAAATGCTTCAGCTACAACGCGTAGCGCGGGCGTTCAGGAAGCGGCGTTAAGTAATGAGACGAAGCAGATTAGTCTTGAAACTCGTGCGGTTACAACCGTAGCCGAGGCACAAGAGGTGATTGACGCTGTTGAACATGAAGAGACCATCGCACAAAGAACAGCACTTGACCGTTCTACCGAAGATATCCGACGAACCATAGATGCAAATAAATCTTCAATACATAGCATTTACAATCGTGCGCTGCGAAAGAAACCTTCTTTGCAAGGCGTAGTAACGCCAGAGCTTGTAATAGAAGAGACCGGGATTGTTTCAAGCTGCAGCGTTGTCGAGTCGACGCTAAACGAGCCGGCCTTAGAGAAGAAAATATGCAACCGCTTACGCCTTGTAAATTTCGGCGCTAAAGCCGGGGTAGACAAAAAGACAATTCGATACCCAATCGAGTTGTTACCGGGCTAATAATTATCTAGTTGCTTCGAGAGCGATTGTCGTCCTAGTAACATATGCCAGGACTTGTTAACCAGACAAGTATTGTATT
>NZ_LWFU01001167.1:0-1303 GCF_001635135.1 Oleiphilus sp. HI0080 | reverse complement strand
GCCCATTCCCGGCGCGAGACCTGCCGGAAAATTAGCCCATAAGCCCATCAAGATACAACCAAGGGCGGCCGCAACCGCAGTCGCGGTAAATACTGCCTCTTTAGGCATGCCGGCTGCCGACATGATGTCGGGGTTTGCAAATAAGATGTACGCCATCGTCAAGAAAGTAGTCAGACCAGCTACTAACTCAACCTTGACGGTCGTTTGGTGCTCTTTAAGCTTAAACAGCTTTTCTAGCATGATGGGATCCTCGTTCGGCGGTATAAAATCGCCCCTCAAAAATAGTCCAAAGAACTAAAACGGGCGAGCTCTTAATAAAACGAGGCTGAAAGCTACAGATATTTAGTCTCGACTTCCATATTAAAAAACCAATAACTTGACCGATTAGTCATTTTTGATACATTTTGTAACAAGCTTACTTTGATACGTCAAATATAATAATGAAGAAGCCATACAATCAAAGCTGACCGGATGGACAGCTATTTACTGACAAAACGTTTGATATAACGCATCCAAAAGACTACTTACCTTATCATCAACAACACGATAGTAAACAACCTGCGCCTCCTTGCGCGTCGCGAGAAACCCAAGTTCACGCATCACAGCGAGATGCTGAGAGAGCGCAGACTGCGACAAATCGATCTGCGCATTGATCTCACCAACAGAGAGCTCTCGATCCATCAAAACACATAGGATCATTAAACGCTTATGATTGCCGATGCCCTTGAGATAACGCTCCGCCTCTAGGGCATTCGCGCGTACCTGTTCCATTTCAGATTGCGGATTCGGTGTCATGTCCGCTAACCCGCATTTTTAACGAGCTTTGGCGACGTTAAGACATTTGCCACCAACATGCCAACCGACATCGCCCCAACAAAGAACAAAGTTGACGCGTCACCATATGCGATTGAAGAAATCGCAGGCCCAGGGCAGTAACCATACAACCCCCATCCGATACCGAACAATACCGCGCCACCAATCAATTTTTGATCGATCAGACTTGTACCTGGGAGATGAAACTCACTATCAAACAATGGCCGCGACTTGTTCTTATAAAATTGATACACGGGCACAGTCACCAACAGACCGCCCCCCATGACAAACATTAAAGTAATATCCCAATCGCCAAACAAATCCAGAAAACCAATCACTTTTTGCGTGTCTGTCATACCCGACAACGCCAACCCTGCGCCAAACAACAATCCGACCACTAAACCAACAAATCCAGCCATTGTAGAACTCCTATGCAAAAACATGACGAACAACAAACACGGTAACGAAACCCGCCGCCTTAAAAGTTACG
>NZ_LWFU01001166.1:0-613 GCF_001635135.1 Oleiphilus sp. HI0080 | reverse complement strand
GGTTGTCTCCATAGGGGCGCGTTTTGATGATCGAGTGACCAATGGTACGGATAAATTCTGCCCGGGTGCTCGTATCGTTCACGTTGATATCGATCCAGCAAATATTTCGAAAACCATCAAGGTTGATGTGCCAATCGTCGGTCCGGTTGGCTCGGTGCTTAAAGATTTGCATGCAACGCTTGATGAGTTGGCTGGTTCGCCTGATCAGGAAGCAATCGCTGCGTGGTGGGAAAAAATTAATTCGTGGCGTGAATTTCATGGCGGTCGTTATGAGCCTTCAACTCAGGACAGCATCAAACCTCAGCAAGCTATTGAAGCGCTCTATAAAGTTACCCAGGGCAATGCATTCGTGACATCTGATGTTGGTCAACACCAGATGTTCGCTGCGCAGTATTATAAGTTCAACAAGCCTAATCGCTGGATTAACTCTGGTGGTCTAGGAACAATGGGCTTCGGCTTGCCTGCTGCAATGGGCATTAAGCTTAATTTCCCGGATGAGGAGGTAGTGTGCGTCACGGGTGAAGGTTCTATTCAGATGAATATTCAAGAGCTTTCTACCTGTAATCAGTACAACTTGCCATTGAAGGTGTTGCTATTGAATAACCAAGCTTTG
>NZ_LWFU01001165.1:0-685 GCF_001635135.1 Oleiphilus sp. HI0080 | reverse complement strand
CATCTCGGAGTAGGTATACCCTTCCGCCGTCAACGCAATCACAATGCCATACACGTCGCCAAATTCATCATTGACTACTGGCCCAATAATACCTTCGGGAAGATCCGGGGTAACCGCTTGAATCTTGCGTCTCAGGTCATCCCAAATCGGCCGCATACTGGTGTAGTTTTCTTTAATATTCGCAACAACAATCGATACGCCGGTCTTTGACGTACTCGTAACGAAATCAAGTTCTGGAATCTCTTGAACAACTTGCTCAATCTGGTTAGTTACCAGCTCCTCCATTCTATCGGAAGAGGCGCCAGGTAAGTAAGTGACCACTTGTGCAGCTCGAATAATAAAACCAGGATCATATGCACGAGGAAGATCTTTGAATGCTTGTACGCCTGCGAGCATTAAGACAGCAAATAAAATCCACGTAGTTCGGTTATTGGTGATCGCTGCGTTAGTAAGAGTCACGACTACTGTCCTTTCAGAAGACGCACTTGTTGTCCATCAGAGAGTTTGCTCATCCCCGCTGTAACAACACTTTCTCCACGCTCCAAGCCTGACAAAATCTGCAAACCCGTTGGCAGCACTTCTCCGACTACAACATTTACACGCTTTATGACGCCCACATCAGTTTTGCCAGCATCAGAATCTGGATCTGGCTCTAAGACCCAAACGAACGCTTCTGAGCCGTTAC
>NZ_LWFU01001164.1:0-744 GCF_001635135.1 Oleiphilus sp. HI0080 | reverse complement strand
ACAGAACCGATTTTGTGGAGTTGGATGCCCAGACTCGCATGACCTACTGGAGGAAAGTACTTTCAGAGACTGAGCGGTTGGCCGAACAATTTGCGCAGCTCGTAGAGGAAGGGGAAGTCGCTGGCTTCATCAAGCCGCTTCCCTTTTAGCGCTTGTGCGCTTGCATGTGGCCAGAAATAAATGATCGCCACTCGGTGAGGCATATTAGCAAAAGCTCGCGGCTAGCCCTCTGAAAATACCACCTAGACCAGCTTAAAGCTGCTCTAGGATCGTTTCAGCGCCGCTCACCTCGTACTGCATCGGCTCATCTACATTCAACGCACTAACAACCCCGTCATCAACAACCATAGAGTAGCGTTGAGACCGCAGCCCTCCAAACGCACCTGTGTCGACAGCCATACCGATCGCCTTTGCAAACGCCCCATCGCCATCAGCAAGCATGACAAGATGTTCAGCATTCGCGCTATCTCCCCAAGCCTTCATAACAAACGCGTCGTTTACGGAGGTACAAATAATGGCATCGACACCTTGCCCTTTGATTGCATCAGCATGAACAACATAGCTCGGCAAGTGAGCCGCGGAACATGTCGGTGTAAATGCTCCAGGCACGGCAAACAGAACGACTTTTTTCCCGGAAAACAACGCTTCTGTCGTTGGGCTTTGCATCCCATCTTCAGCCAAGTATTGAAAGGTATGTGCTGGTATTTTATCGCCTACTTTTAACATCAATAAAAATCCTTATTT
>NZ_LWFU01001163.1:0-246 GCF_001635135.1 Oleiphilus sp. HI0080 | reverse complement strand
AGACTTTCATGGATACTACTCGCACTTATTGCCGGTTACGCCTTTGTAACCGGCTTTTTTTATGCCCAAATGTAAGTCATTTTTCTCGCGTATCCTCTGCCATTTAAGGCTCTCAAACAGATTGGTTTACCCTGCCGCTATACCTAGCAGATATGCCTAGCCGCCATGCCAAGTCGCTAAACACGGTAGTTAGATAGCTTGTGCTATCACGAGGCGTCGGAGGTCCGTGTCTGCTTCCCGGTCCGC
>NZ_LWFU01001162.1:0-1122 GCF_001635135.1 Oleiphilus sp. HI0080 | reverse complement strand
ACCACTTAGCCATGATGGAACCTCCTCGACTCACAATCCCTGTCACACGCTTTGCCGTCATTGGCACGTAACGCAGCAACACGCCAGCGTGGATCGTGAAGTAATCAACGCCCTGCTCTGCCTGCTCAATCAGCGTATCGCGATAAAGCTCCCACGTAAGGTCTTCAGCAATTCCGCCGCATTTTTCTAACGCTTGGTAAATTGGCACTGTACCAATCGGTACTGACGAATTACGAATAATCCACTCACGCGTTTCATGGATGTTCTCGCCGGTGCTCAAATCCATTACGGTATCTGCGCCCCATCGAGTCGACCAAACTGTTTTCTCGACCTCTTCCTGAATGGATGATGTCACCGCTGAGTTGCCAATATTCGCGTTCACTTTTGTACGAAAGTTACGACCAATAATCATTGGCTCTGTTTCAGGGTGGTTAATGTTGTTTGGAATTACCGCCCGGCCGCGTGCGACTTCATCTCGAACAAATTCAGGTGTAATAATCTTTGGAATCGATGCGCCAAAGCTTTGTCCCGGATGTTGCTGTGCAATGGCCTGGTCTAGCTCATGCTCTTGTAAAGCGAGGTTTTCACGAATCGCAATGTATTCCATTTCTGGTGTAATAATCCCTTTACGCGCGTAGTGCATTTGCGAGACATTTTGGCCTGCTTTTGCCTTGCGCGGCTGACGCTTGTATTCAAAGCGGAGGCCTTCTAGCGTCAGGTTTTGATCACGAACATTTGCATACTCAGAGCTAAAGCCTTCAAGTAACTCTGTATCATTACGCTCAAGAATCCACTTTTCTCTTAAGGGACTTAATCCAAGCCGTACATCAATTTCTTTATTCGGGTCGGTATAAGGGCCAGAGGTATCGTAAACACGAACAGGCGCATTTGGCTCTTCCGTACCGTCCTGCAACTTAGTTGGCGTCAACGCTATTTCACGCATCGCAACCTGAATATCGTCACGACTGCCTTTGACATAGATCTTTGTAGAAGCAGGAAAAGGCGTAGTCGAAAGCTCGTCTACTTTTGCGGTTTTACTGATGTTTGCGTCGGTGATTTTTGCCGCTTTGGCCGGGCTTTGTGATTGTTCGCTCATGCGCACTCCGTGTTGAGGTAGAGTAC
>NZ_LWFU01001161.1:0-5716 GCF_001635135.1 Oleiphilus sp. HI0080 | reverse complement strand
CCCCGAGCTGGGCTCGAACTAGGCAAAGTCATCGAGTTTGCCACGGATTCGTTGTATACAAAGAGGGGTGTTGAGATTGGCTCCCCGAGCTGGGCTCGAACCAGCGACCCACGGATTAACAGTCCGTTGCTCTACCAACTGAGCTATCGGGGAATCTCAAAAGAGGCGCGTATCTTAATTAGCTAGCGCGCCTTGGTCAAGTGCTTATCCAAGAACTTTCTTAATTCTTGCAACGGCTGCTTCTAAGGTCTCCATGCTGGTAGCGAAACTTAGTCTCATGCAGCCCTCTGACCCAAATGCAGAGCCTGGGACTAGCGCAACACCAGCTTCTGATAGCAGCAGCTCAGCAAGTTCGACGTCGTTTTTGGCACTGCTTTGAGCGATCGCGTCGCTAAAGTCTGGAAACACATAAAACGTACCGTCACCAGGCAAGCACTTAACGCCACTTATTGAGTTGAGCGCTTCCACTAGGAAGTCGTGACGCTTTTTAAATTCTACCACCATGTCGGCTACACATTTTTGGTCTCCAGTGAGCGCTGCTGTGGCGGCTGCTTGAGAAATGGAGGCTGGGTTAGAGGTGCTTTGCGACTGAATCTTCTTCATTGCGCCGATTACCTTAGCGGGTCCTGCTGCATACCCTATACGCCAACCCGTCATGCTATAAGCCTTTGAAACCCCGTTTAGGACAAATGTTCGATCATAGAGCTCAGGACAAACATTTAATATGTTGTTGAATCCTTCGTCGGTCCAAAGAATATGCTCGTACATGTCATCTGTTGCAATCATGACGTGCGGGTGCTGTAACAATACGTCAGCGATCTCTTTGAGCTCTTGACGTGTGTAAGCCATGCCAGTCGGATTAGACGGGCTATTGATAACAAACAGTTTTGTCTTGTCTGTGATCGCGTCTTCAAGTTGTGCTGCGGTGATCTTGAAATGTTGCTCTGGTCCGCCATTGATAACGACTGGCTTGCCTTCCGCGACAATCACCATGTCAGGGTATGAGACCCAGTAAGGAGCAGGAATAATCACTTCATCGCCAGGATCAAGTAAGGCAAGGGCTAAGTTGAAAAAACTTTGCTTGCCGCCGCTTGAAACGAGTATTTGATTCGCTTCGTATGCCAGCCCATTATCGTTCTTAAATTTCTCAATGATCGCGTTCTTAAGGTCGGGTGTGCCGTCGACAGCCGTATACTTTGTCTTGCCTTGGGCGATTGCTTCAATAGCCGCATCTTTAATGTGCTGGGGAGTATCGAAATCAGGTTCGCCCGCGCCTAGACCGATAATATCTTTACCGGCTGCGCGCAACTCGTTTGCTTTGTTCGTTACGGCGAGGGTGGGTGAAGGTTTTATATTTTGAACGCGATTGGATAATGACGGTTCCAAGATGAATGCCTCAACTCATTAAATGTTGTGATCTCTTTGTGTGCTCAGCTTTATTTATTTCGCGAGTAAGTAGCGAATATTTGTTAGCATGGGCGAAGAGAACCAAATAGCTTTTTTATTGCGATCACCCCGTTCGGGGTGCTCTAGCGCGCTAAGTTTAACACTGCATACGTAAATCCGAAATATGAAGAAAAAGGAATTTAAGGTCTCATCGGCCTTTAAACCCGCAGGCGATCAACCGACCGCGATATCTGGCCTTGTTGAAGGTTTAAATGATGGCCTTATGCATCAAACCTTGCTGGGTGTTACCGGCTCGGGAAAAACATTCACTATCGCTAATGTGATCGAGCAAGTTCAGCGACCCACCATCATTATGGCGCACAACAAAACGCTCGCAGCACAATTATATGGTGAGTTTAAGGAGTTCTTTCCCGAAAACTCTGTCGAATATTTTGTGTCCTACTATGACTATTACCAGCCAGAAGCCTATGTCCCATCGTCAGATACGTTCATAGAAAAGGATGCTTCAGTAAACGACCATATTGAGCAAATGCGCCTTTCTGCGACGAAAGCATTAATGGAGCGCTCTGATACCATTATTGTTGCTACTGTATCGGCAATTTACGGGTTGGGCGACCCTGCATCATACTTGAAGATGATGCTGCACCTAGATCGGGGCGAGCAAACAGATCAGCGCGCGATATTGAAGCGCCTTGCTGAGCTTCAATATACCCGCAATGATATGGAGCTTCAGCGTGCAACGTATCGCGTTCGTGGTGATGTGATCGATGTCTTCCCCGCAGAGTCTGAGCGCGATGCAGTTCGCATCGAGTTATTTGACGATGAGGTTGAGCAACTTAGTGAGTTTGATCCGTTAACCGGGGAAGTGCTGCGCAAGCTTCCGCGAATTACAATTTACCCTAAGTCGCATTATGTGACGCCGAGGCAAACGATTCTTGAAGCGGTTGACGCAATCAAAGAGGAGTTGAAAGAACGCTTAAAGCAATTGAGAGACAATAATAAACTCGTTGAGGCGCAGCGCCTTGAAGAGCGAACTCGATACGATACCGAAATGATGGTTGAGTTGGGTTATTGCAATGGTATTGAAAATTACTCGCGCTATCTTTCTGGTCGGCCTTCTGGCGCGCCCCCTCCAACGTTATTCGACTATTTACCCGATGACGCATTAATGGTTATCGACGAGTCGCATGTCACTGTGCCCCAGATTGGCGCGATGTATAAAGGTGATAGATCTAGAAAAGAGACTCTAGTGGAATATGGCTTTAGGCTTCCTAGTGCGTTGGATAACCGGCCGATGCGTTTTGATGAGTGGGAGTCAATTGCACCTCAGATGGTGTTTGTCTCCGCAACGCCTTCAAAATACGAAGCAGAGCATGCGGGACAAGTTGTTGAGCAGGTGGTGCGTCCGACAGGCTTACTTGATCCTTTGATCGAAGTTCGACCAGCAACAACTCAGGTTGATGATTTGCTAGAAGAAATTCGTCAGGCCGTCGCGAAGGAGGAGCGGGTTCTGGTAACGACGCTGACTAAGCGTATGGCGGAAGACTTGACGGACTATCTAATGGAGCACGGCGTGCAGGTTCGATATCTACATTCTGATATAGATACCGTAGAGCGGGTTGAGATTATTCAGGACTTAAGAAAAGGCGTGTTTGATGTATTGGTCGGCATCAACCTGTTGAGGGAGGGCCTTGATATGCCTGAGGTCGCTTTAGTGGCTATTCTTGATGCTGATAAGGAGGGGTTCTTGCGTTCTGATCGCTCTCTAATCCAAACAATAGGCCGTGCCGCGCGAAACCTGGAAGGGCGTGCAATCTTGTACGCCGATAGAGTGACTGGCTCGATGGAAAGAGCCATGGAAGAGACAAAGCGTCGTCGCGAAAAGCAAGAACACCACAATCTAGAAAACGGTCTTACTCCGCAGGCGCTAAACAAATCGATCGGTGACATTATGGAGGGTGCGATGGTCGTGCCCGGTCGGGGAAGAAAAGGGCGTCAGAAAGTCGCCGAAGATACCCCATCCTATGTTGGCGGCAAGGATGCTTTGAAGTCTATTAAGGCGCTTGAGGATGACATGTACAAAGCCGCGAAAGAGCTTGATTTTGAGCGGGCAGCGGCGCTCAGAGATCAGATTGCCGCGCTAAAGCATAGCGTCTGATCTGCGCTGTTATGACAGTTTCTTGACTTTATTGTACACAAGGTCGATGTCGGTGTCGGATCTATAGCGTTTGAGCTGAATGATTATTGAACAAGCAAATAGCTTTGTAAGTATCTGAAAAATATAGTGTTTTTAATTGGTTAAAAAATGATCAATTTGTTTAAGGTCGCTTTATTGCTTGTCTCTAGCGTTATGAACACGAGATGCTAACAGAGTTATCCACAGAAAATGTGGGTAAAATTTCAGGGTCGCACAGAGCGTAATTGTCAATGGTATTTTTTGCTTAGGCGCAAAATAAATTGCTTGAGTTTTTCGCTTTTCTTCGACAGTGGTTTCAAAGTCGTTATACTACGCGCACTATCATTTGCGAGGTTTTTTATGTCTTATTCTTTGCTCCGTGCGGCGCTTTTTTCTCTTCCTCCTGAAACCTCACACGATTTGTCTCTAGACTGGCTGAGTGCTTTAAATCGGCTAGGACTCGTGAGTCCTTTTATGCCCGAAATTGCGTTAGACCCGGTGACCATCATGGGGATAGAGTTCCCTAATCGAGTCGGATTAGCTGCAGGCTTGGATAAGAACGCTGAGCACATAGACGGCTTGGCTGCGATGGGGTTTGGCTTTATTGAGGTCGGCACCGTTACGCCACGTCCGCAACCTGGTAACCCAAAACCGCGAATGTTTCGCCTAAAAGAGCAGCAGGCAATTATAAACAGAATGGGATTTAACAATAAGGGCATCGACAATTTACTAGCTAAGGCGGCAAAAAGGAACTTTACTGGCCCCCTTGGAATTAACATAGGCAAGAACTTCGATACGCCGGTCGAAAAGGCAAACGACGATTATTTGATTGGTTTGCGCAAAGCGTATCCGAATGCAGATTATATTTCGGTCAATGTTTCATCACCGAATACGCCGGGACTCAGGTCGCTTCAGTTTGGAGACTCTTTAAAGCAGCTGCTAGATGCGTTAAAGACTGAGCAGCTTCGCCTTCAAAATGAGTACAAGCGTTACGTTCCAGTGGCTGTGAAAGTCGCGCCGGACATGAATGATGATGAAATAGGTTTGGTGTCAGCTAGTTTGCTTGAGTTTGAGCTCGACGGGGTGATCGCAGGTAATACGACACTTGATCGCACAAATGTTGTTGGAAGCCCTTATGCAAACGAAGCCGGTGGTTTAAGTGGTGCACCGCTTTTAGACAAATCTAATCACGTGATCGGGCGATTCTCCAGCGAGCTGGGCGGAAAGATTCCAATTATTGGTGTTGGCGGAATCACCGAGGGCGAGCACGCCGTGCAAAAAATCAAAGCAGGAGCGTCACTTGTTCAGATTTATAGCGGGTTGATATATAAAGGGCCGAAGTTGGTGCGTGATTGCGTTGAGGCTATTCGCTTTGGAGTATAGTTAAACAAAAAAAGCCCGCTGTAGCGGGCTTGTATTTGAGGCACTGTTGTCCCCAGCTTGAAAAAATATCCTAGAGTCTAAATGGTAGGTAGTCGATGGATGCCGGAGACGCCAGTGAGACCGTCCCAATTGTCTTCACGACCGTTTCGCCAGCCGTTTAGCCAATCTTGTTGGGCATCCTCAGAATAAGCAGCACAGAGTGATTTTGATTTTCCAGAAATACCTGCAAGATAACCGCGGTTGTAAGCGCGATGCATCGGGTTTCTTTTCTGTCTTTTCATTTAGTCGAACCTCTTTGTCATTCTACTGTGACTTGCGAGCAAACGTTTATTTGCATCGAAAGTGTCTTGTATGTTGGCGTTTGACGCCTTAGGTGCTTTACTCAGCGGGTGAGAGTTAGCACGAGGGTTTCGAACTCCTTTGGTTGGATTATTGTTAGAGCGATAAATAACAAACTTTTTGTGCAGCTGACTGCTTACTAATTGCACAACTACTAAGTTAGCAAAAACGCCTACATAAAGTATAGAAATCTTTTTAGCTATCAGAGTGAGTGATTATAGAGTCTTGGTATAAGCCTTGTGTGTATGCGTTTATTTGTGGGCAATTTTGTGTCGGTATGTAGCCCTTATTTCAATTTATATTTTTAGGTACTGGTGAATTTGTTTATGAGATTATTTGTTTCTTGCCCGCTGGGTATGCAGTACTTGTTGGAACAAGAGCTAATCGAAATGGGGCTTTCGTCAACTCGTG
>NZ_LWFU01001160.1:0-810 GCF_001635135.1 Oleiphilus sp. HI0080 | reverse complement strand
TATTGTGCATGCTGATGTCCGTCGCATGTTGCTAACGATGAAAGCGTATACAGAAGGTAGTCGTGCATTTTCAACATATGTAGCTCGTTTTCTTGATATCGCTAAGTTTTCGGATGATGCGGAACAAGTAAAGAATGCCGATGCAATGGTGGCTCTTCTAACACCTATAGCTAAGGCTTATATGACCGATCGGGCCTTAGATACATGTGTCGCTGGCCAACAAATTTTTGGTGGTCATGGTTTCATCCGCGAGTGGGGCCAAGAACAGCTAGTACGTGACACTCGTATTACCCAAATCTATGAAGGTACCAATGGCATTCAAGCGATGGACTTGATGGGGCGTAAGATTGTCGCCAACGGCGGTAAGCTTTTTGAGATCTTTGCGAAAGAAATCGCTGAGTTCATTGAGCAGGAGTCTGGTAATCCTGCATTGGCTGGTAAGCTTGAGCAGTTAGCCGCAGCTGTTGAACGTTTAAGCGATGCGACTGAGCACGTTATAACGTCTGCGCAAGGTGATGCAAATGCTGTTGGTGCTGCTGCTGTTGAGTACTTGGATATGTTTGGATTGACGGCGTATGGCTATATGTGGGCGCGCATGGTTAAAGCCGCAGCTCCAAAAGTAGAACAAGACGTCTTCTATGCGAGTAAGCTCAAGACCGCTAACTTCTTCTTTAGCCGTCTGTTGCCAAAAACCGTCTCTTTGCTCGAGACTATTAAGTCTGGTAGTGACGACACTATGTCGCTAGCGGCTGAAAACTTCTAAGTTTAAGCTGGTAAAGACGAAAAGCCGCTCAATTGAGCGGCTTTTTT
>NZ_LWFU01001159.1:0-854 GCF_001635135.1 Oleiphilus sp. HI0080 | reverse complement strand
CGAGGTCTTCGCTCACTCCAGCGGCTTTTAGCTCATCGGCATCTAGTTGACGGTGTGTTGTTGAAGCCGGATGACAAGCGAGTGACTTCGCATCACCAATGTTGACTAGCCTCAGGATCATCTGCAGCGCATCAATGAAACGAGCTCCAGCCTCTTTGCCACCTTTTATTCCAAAGCTGAGGATGCCCGAAGCCCTGCCTCCGCAGATGTTTTGACAATTCTCATAGTACGGGCTGTCAGGCAAGGCTGCATAGTTTACCCAGGTGATTTTAGGGTGTGTCGCAAGATGCCCCGCTACCTTTTCAGCGTTCTGACAATGGCGCTCCATGCGCAAGCCAAGGGTTTCCAAGCCTTGCATAATGAGGAATGCGTTATGTGGAGAGATCGCGGAGCCGGTATTTCGCAAAGGGACAACGCGACAACGACCAATAAACGCTGCGGGCCCTAGTGCTTCGGTATACACAACGCCATGGTATGAAGGATCAGGCTCATTGAATAGTGGGAAACGTTCTTTGTTTGCGGCCCAGTCGAATTTTCCTGAATCGACAATGACACCGCCAATGGCAATACCATGCCCACCGATGTATTTAGTCAGAGAGTGCACAACAATATCGGCGCCCTGCTTAAATGGTTGGCATAGGTAAGGTGTTGCAACCGTGTTGTCGACGATTACAGGGATGCCATGGCGGTGCGCAATTTCAGACAGCTTCTTGATGTCGACAACATTGCCAGCAGGATTGCCTATAGACTCGCAAAATAGGGCGCGTGTTTTGTCATCAATTAGTGCTTCCATCTTCTCGTAGTCGTCGTGGCTACACATACGTACGTCTATTCCCTGCTGCGGGAACGTATGA
>NZ_LWFU01001158.1:0-744 GCF_001635135.1 Oleiphilus sp. HI0080 | reverse complement strand
CGTTCCGTCTGATACTTCCAGCCATCCCAATCTGACTCATCTTGACCATCTTCAATCGATACGATCGGGTAAGCGTCACACAAATCTGCAAGGTAGTCGCTAAAGCCTTCGGCAGTAAACACTTTGCCTTCGCCACTCAGATCGTATTTTCCGTCTTTAAAAAATTCAGACGATGCACAGTCTAAAGCCAGCGTAATATCGTCGCCCAGCGTATAACCTGCATCAGCAACCGCCGTCTTGATCACAGCGAGCGCATCTGCGTTGGACGCAAGGTTCGGCGCAAAACCACCTTCATCACCTACAGCCGTATTCAAACCCTGCGCTTTCAACACTTTCTTCAACGCATGGAAGATCTCAGCACCTGCTCGCAATGCTTCAGCAAAACTTGGCGCAGAAACTGGTTGAACCATGAATTCCTGAATATCGACGTTATTATCCGCGTGTTCACCACCATTAAGGATATTCATCATCGGAACTGGCATGGAGTATTGGCCCGCCGTGCCATTTATCTCAGCGATATGCTCGTATAGCTCTACACCTTTCGCTTGTGCGGCAGCTTTTGCTGCGGCCAACGAAACCGCCAAAATTGCGTTGGCGCCTAGATTAGCTTTATTCTCAGTGCCATCAAGATCAATCATAATCTGATCAAGCGCGCGCTGTTCCGTTACGTCTTTACCAATTAGCGCTTCGCGAATATCACTATTGATGCCCGCGACCGCCTTCAATACGCCTTTACCTAGGTAA
>NZ_LWFU01001157.1:0-571 GCF_001635135.1 Oleiphilus sp. HI0080 | reverse complement strand
GCCAAAGGTCACTTTGGTACATACTCGCCCATAACGCTTGTAAAGAATCATTGAGCAAAAGCCCTTCGCCGATAGACGCTGAGTAAGGGTCAAGTAGCCAAGCGATACCCGACCAAACGGGAAAGCTTGCAAAAAACGTAAATAAGTTGATCCTCAAAACACACAGCATCAAAACCACCAGCAGATTATGTAGGCTCCAAAACGGCGTCAGCGCCATGATCATAGAGAGTACGATCGCACCTGCCAGTTGCGCTGGGTTTTCATTTGCATTGAGCAGTTTTAGAAACTTGATAAATCCGTTTAGCATTGTTCGTGCACCAACATCTTTTAAATAGAACAAAACATTAACGCCCTAGTCTTTAAAAAGCTAGAACCTAAAGGCGAAAGTCTAAGATGCAAACCTTACAAGAGATGTGAAGAAAATAGCTCGGCCGCTGTTTCAATTACTACGGCATGGCGCCGAGCTAGTCGTGCATGATCTTTATCGTACCCACCACCAATCACAGTGGCCACAGGTATACCCCGACTTAGACACGCCTTTAGAACCAGCTCATCGCGCTGCCTAATACCA
>NZ_LWFU01001156.1:0-1115 GCF_001635135.1 Oleiphilus sp. HI0080 | reverse complement strand
GCATTAAGTGGTCCAAGAATATGTAATCAGGGTGAAACCAAGCGAGTTGCGACAGAGCGTCTTCGCCGGAGCAGGCCTGCTCACAATGTATACCCATTTTTTTTAGGATCTTGGTTAGTAAGGTGCGAGATGTCGATGAATCATCCACCACGAGTGCGCTTGTCGTTGCCACGTTGTTCCCTGATTAGTTGCCTGAATATGTATCCGATTCTTGTTCTATAGCAGACGTACAACTTCAGTTTAGCAAGGCTGAGTCGTTTGCGTACTATTATTATTCTTTTTGCGTAAGGAGGGTTTATTGCTATCTTGGTTGTTTATCAGGATAATACGCGACCTATTTTTATGAGCGCACATATATAAGAGGTGTGAAGCGTGAGCAACGAGAGCATTCAAAGCCATTTCAACGATTGGACTGAACGAGAATCTGCAGCGGAGGATATGATTCCTTTAATTGGACGCCTGTATCGTGAGAACAATGTTGTTACTTCTGTCTACGGTCGAGCCATTATCAATCAGTCTGTCATTGGTTTGCTCAAATCGCACCGATTTGTTCGCCAGATTGAAAACAAAGAGTTGTCTGCGGTCGATTCTCTAGAAGTACTTAAGGTGATGTCTGGCTTAAATCTTGGTCATGCGCGCGTCGATATTGGCAAGCTGGCTGTCGCGTTTAAAGAAAGAGCGGGCGGAGCGAGTTTGGAAGAGTTCCTTCGCGCTGAATTAGCTGACGTAGTTGGCAAGGGCTCAGATAGCGCTGGTCAGTCGCATGATGTGGTGCTTTACGGGTTTGGTCGTATTGGTCGTTTGCTTGCTCGTATACTTATCGAGAAGGCTGGTGGAGGTACAAATCTTCGCTTAAAGGCTATTGTCGTTCGCAAGGGTGGCGCTAGTAATGATCTTGAGAAGAGGGCAAGTTTGCTTCGCCGAGACTCAGTTCATGGTCCGTTCGAGGGCACTATTTCTGTTGATAATGACAAGAATCAGATTATCGCTAACGGTAATTGTATTCAGGTTATCTACTCTCCCGGCCCAGATCAGGTTGATTACACAGAGTATGGCATTAACGACGCTATCGTTATTGACAACACAGGTATTTGGAGAGATGAAGATGGTCTTGG
>NZ_LWFU01001155.1:0-1221 GCF_001635135.1 Oleiphilus sp. HI0080 | reverse complement strand
TTTCAAGCTATCTGATCCTGGCTTGGCACATAGGGAATAGCAGCGCGTTTGTTGCTCGCCATTGAGCCATTTACTCACTGTGATGTATTGGCCCGCTTGATATTGAAGACGTTCACCCTGCGGCAATTTAAACTCTATACAAGCAGAATCGAAGGTTAACGCCCTTACCTTCGCGACTTCGAGCACCATGTTGATCGACTTGCCATCGTCCAACAAACTCCGCGTATTTGGTGACGTCATAAAGCCTGGTCTCGTTCCTCCACGCAGATCTTCAATCGGAGCTCCGAGCACCTCCAAATCAGGCAAAATCCGTGTATACACCTCTTTATATTTATACCAAGGCAGCCGAGGATACATGTGGTGGATCAGATGATAGTTTTGACCAAGCAATAGCACGTTTAAAAGCGTGCCAGGATAGATACGCGTGTCGTGATAACGGCTACGCGATTTGTGCGGGTGATGCGGTATGTAGTCAAAAAACAACGCGAGTGCGAGCACCGCAATTATGTTTGGAATGATCACAAAGGCGACGATTTCAAAACCATAGCCAAGCGCCGTCAGAATGAGCAAGCCAGATACTACGGCAGTGAAGTAACACGCTGTACTTTTGTAAGTACTTCTAATTGCGCGCACTCCACGTAACTTGGTAAACGCCAGCACGTGGTATTGAATTGGAATATAGAGACTGTTCAGCGCAACCGTGAACCATGAATGCGCAAATGTGTAGTGGTCTGGGTCGCGATCTGGGTCATTGGTAAACGAGTGATGGCGGTCGTGGATTTTTTGAAAAAAACGATACGGCACCAACAACAAAGGTACGGCAAACGCCCAACCTAACATGGATTCAATGGGTTTGAGCCGAGCATTCGATTTCACAATACTCCCGTGGCCTGCATCATGAACGACAGTAAAACTCGCATAGGCCAAGTATGCGCAAATCAGGGTGGCTGCCGCGTAAGGGAGATCACCTGCTAGGGCACTGCTAATCGTCCAGTAATAGCCCAGCACAATGCCTAATGCTAACAGCAGTGTTCCCCACGCAACATCGGGAACCGACTCTTGCCACTTGGATTCAAACGCAACCGGTTTGGCTTCGCTCATCATTTGCATCTCGTCACCTCGTCATTCTATGCGTTCAATATATACTCAGAGACGGTTTAGCCGCATTTCCTTTAATGACATTATTATTAACATTAACCGCCAATTCGGTTTAAGATTAAC
>NZ_LWFU01001154.1:0-1225 GCF_001635135.1 Oleiphilus sp. HI0080 | reverse complement strand
CAGAAAATTCATGCGTACTGAGAAGACCGAGTTTAATCATCTTGAAGAGGTGGTTAAGCGACAAGCGCTTGGACGGTTTGATGTCGGGTTTGACCTTAATCATAACGGTAAGCCGGTGCATAGCTTACGCCCAGCAGTGACCTTGCGGGACCGAGAGCAGCGTGTTGCAAGTCTATGTGGCAAGCCGTTCATGGAAAATGCGGTAGAGATCGATGTTGAAGCAACGGGCTTAAAGCTTTGGGGCTGGGTCGCGCTCCCTACGTTCTCACGAAGTCAGGCCGATCTTCAGTATTTTTTTGTTAATGGTCGTGTGATACGCGATCGATTGGTTAGTCATGCGGTTAAGCAGGCATATCGAGACGTTCTTTATCACGGTCGTCATCCCGCTTTCGTTTTGTATTTGGAGCTAGACCCCGCATTAGTTGATGTGAATGTTCATCCAACTAAGCATGAGGTGCGTTTCCGAGATGGTCGATTGGTGCATGACTTTATCTTTCGGAGTCTGCATCGGGCGCTAGCGGACGTTCGGCCAGATGAGTATATGCGAGATGAGCAAAGTGAATCGCGTGTCGCAGAGAGTGAGGCGATACATGCTGAATCTGGTCTTGCAGCCCAGCCGGGATTTAACAGCCAGGCAAGCATGGCATTGCCGGTAAACTCTGTTTCCGGCACTCGTCCGTATGGATTCGGCTCGCAGCAGTCTTCCGAAGTGGGCGCAACGTTGCAGGGTATGCAAAGTCTTTATGGTGGTGCAAGTGCCGCTTCGAATTCGGTGGCAGAAGCCGGTTATGCAGATTCTGGCGTTGCGCAGAGTAGCGCCTTCCGTCAATCCGTTGTGGGTCAGAATACTCTGCAGGACGGGGCAAGTCAGGGCGGCGCTGAGGAATATCCTTTGGGGTTTGCCGTAGCTCAGCTGCACGGTATCTATATCCTTGCGCAAAATGCCTCTGGTCTGATCATCGTAGATATGCACGCAGCGCATGAGCGTATTACTTACGAGCAAATGAAAGCCGACTTTTACGGTGCCGGTATTCAGGCTCAACCGCTGTTAGTACCTATTTCTTTGGCGGTGAGCTCTAGGGAGGCTGATGTGGCTGAAGAGTGCTCAGATGAGCTTCGCAAGTTTGGCTTGTTAGTCGAGCGGAGCGGCCCAGAGGCACTGATAGTTCGAGAGGTGCCAGTTATTCTGCAAAAGGTGGACGTTGTCCAGCTGGTGAGAGATGTG
>NZ_LWFU01001153.1:0-842 GCF_001635135.1 Oleiphilus sp. HI0080 | reverse complement strand
GGCGCAAATTCAATACAAAGAGCTAGAACCGACGCTCACCGTCGACAAGGCGATGAAAGACCAGTTCTTCGTGCGCCCTACGCACCAACATAAGCGTGGTGATGCCGACAAAGCATTGAAAGAAGCACCACACACGATCTCTGGCGACCTTTACATCAAGGGACAAGAGCATTTCTATCTTGAAGGCCAGATATCAACCGTTGCCCCATCGGAAGACGGCGGCATGAACGTCTACACCTCAAGCCAACATCCAACGGAAGTGCAAAAGCTGGTTGCCGAAGTGCTTGATATCAGCATCAACAAGGTCAATGTCGAAGTCCGCCGCATGGGTGGTGGTTTTGGCGGTAAAGAGACACAAGCCGCGCCGCTCGCATGTATTGCCTCTATTTTGGCGCATCACACAGGTCGTCCGGTTAAGTACCGTATGAGCCGATATGACGACATGGTGATGACGGGTAAGCGCCACGCTTTTCAGAATAACTACACCGTCGGGGTGAACGATGACGGCGTGATTCAAGGTGCCATCATAAACGTAGCGGGTAAATGCGGTAACTCGCCAGATCTATCCGATGCGATCGTTGATCGCGCGATGTTCCACAGCGACAACGCCTATTATCTCAACAACGCAACCGTCACCGGCTATCGCTGCAAGACACACACGGTTTCTGCAACGGCGTATCGAGGTTTTGGCGGCCCTCAAGGTGTGATCACCGCCGAACTGATGATGGACGATATCGCTCGCCGCATGGGTGAAGATCCACTCACCATCCGCAAGCGCAACCTCTACGGCATCCAACATGCATCTATGCGCCTTGAAGACGGCAGCATTGATCCGCGTAACG
>NZ_LWFU01001152.1:0-1569 GCF_001635135.1 Oleiphilus sp. HI0080 | reverse complement strand
GTGAAGAGTTTTTGGTCGTGCTCTTTAATTCAGACAGAGAGCAAACATCTGCGTATTGCGACAGACTGCATCAGCGCATTAAGGCAAGCACTAACGAAGGCCCCTTGTACACCGTCAGCATTGGTGTAGCTCAGTTAACTGAAGATCAAATCGACCAGCCAAATGTGCTCGACACACTCATCAAGCAGGCAGATCAAGCCCTTTACCAGGCCAAAGCGAACGGTCGAAACAGAACAACGTTTTTCGAGCAAGCGAGCTAAGCTTAGTCCATAACACTCAACGAACAGACCAGCACCTTGGCTCTCGTTTTCTTTGCGTTCCGGCAAGCACTTCCTTCAAACACGCACCCTGAAAAAATTTCATACCCATGTAAAAAGCGGCCTGTTATTTAAGAGACAGCGCGAGGCCACGCAGGGCCGATAATCCGAATAAGCGATTAAACTCAACGACTTATAAAGAACGGTACGGTATTCGCTTCAGTCATGGGGTATTTTCGAATGAAGGATGAAGCTATGGACAACGCGTTAAATGATGCAACGCTGCAACGCATTGAAGAGTTGATCGATGAAAAGCTCTACGGATGGTTTGAAACGACCCTGACCCATATCCCCAATTTCATTGTCGCGCTTGTTATTCTTGTTGTTTTTTTTATCACCGCAAAAATCGTCGCGATGGTTCTGAGAAAAGTTTTCTACAAAGGGATGGAGTCTCATCAGGTTGCAGATTTAATGCTGACGATTATGCGCATTATCATCATCGGTCTTGGGTGTTTTATTGCACTGGATTTTTTAGGGTTGAAAGGGACCGTCACTTCACTCCTTGCGGGTGCTGGTATTGTCGGCCTGGCGCTAGGTTTCGCTTTCCAAGACATTACCGAGAACTTTATTGCCGGTGTTGCAATGGGCATCCGCAAGCCATTTCGCCCTGGTGACATCATTCAAACCTCTGAAGTCTTTGGAACAGTGAAGTACCTCAACTTTCGCAACACCATCATCGAGACCTTCTCCGGGCAGCTTGAAATCGTGCCAAACAAGCATCTATTTCGTAATGTGCTAACAAACTATTCTTACTCGGGTGAGCGTCGCATTGATGTGCCTGTTGGCATCTCATACTCTGATGACATTGATGCAGCAAGTAAGGCGATTACAAACAAGCTCAACACCCTTAACGGTGTGATTCGCCAGGACGAAACCTCTTGTTATGCAGCGGGGTTTGGAGATTCTAGTATCGACTTGGTGGCGCGCTTTTGGATTCATTACCCAGACGGAGATTACCTGAGAAAAATGCATGAAGCCGTCGCTGCCATTCATTCAGCTCTAAACGAAGAAGGCATTTCGATTCCATTTCCAATCCGAACGCTCGATTTTGCTGTAAAAGGAGGTCAAGCCTTGGATGAAAGCGTTATACAATTCAAGAAAAAAAGCCAAGCCTAGTTTGTGCTGAACGCACACCACAGGTACATTGATCGAAAACCGAATCTACTCATTTTTTAAGAGATGCTATATGAGCCAAGCCCGCACTTTTATCCACGTCAGCAATAGCGATCTGCAAACGCTATTGATGCAGCTT
>NZ_LWFU01001151.1:0-1074 GCF_001635135.1 Oleiphilus sp. HI0080 | reverse complement strand
GCCCGCTTATCCGTCTGCAATTCCTGATCACTATTGCTCGGAAATTATGATCTTTCGTGGTTTTTGGATGGTTAGCTGGTTTAAGCAAGAGTTTGGTTTGCGAGAGCAGCGTATCGCCGAAGCAGAGAATGTCAGCCCTGAAAGTTTGTTTGATGAGCTTGTTAATACGGTTCCGCCCGGTTCTATGGGCTTGATGCTACAGCCTTATTGGACGCCTGGGGTGAGAGATCCAGGCCCTGAGGCGAAGGGCGGAATTATTGGCTTTGGTGATGTGCATACTCGTGCGCATGTCTATCGCGCCATTCTCGAAGGTCTTGCTTACGGCTTGCGAGACGGGCTTGAACGGCTTCAACAACGCAATAAGCAGCAAGTGCATCTTCTGCGCGTATCGGGAGGAGGGTCTCAAAGTGACGCTGCTTTGCAGCTCACGGCAGATATTTTTGGTTTGCCCGTTGAACGGCCTCATACCTATGAAACCTCCGGCTTGGGTGCGGCGATGGACACAGCGGTTGCACTTGGGTGGTATCCAGACTGTGAAGCGGCGATTAAGAGTATGACGCGTGTTGGTAAAAGGTTTGAGCCAGATCAGCAGGTACACAAAGTGTACGACCGATTATACAAAGAGGTGTATTTGAAGATGTACAAACAGTTGCAGCCTTTGTACCGGTCTATTCAAGATATCACTGGTTATCCCGAGAAGTAGCTTGGATAAAATTGATGCATCAAAAACGAAAAAACGCTCCAGTCGATGTTGCGTCGAGCGTGGAGCGTTCTTAAATAATTGAGGATCAAATAACTCGAAAAAGAGCGAAGCGTCTCGCGAGACGCTTCGCTGAATCGGGATACTTCATTTAATCCACAATTGAATTTTAATGCTCCGAAACTCTATAGAGTAGAGGCTTTCGGTAAGCAGTTTCGTAGCAATGTTACCGTTTTGTTTCAGTCTGTTTCGTACTGCTCTATTGCTGATCAGTGATAGGCAAGTCGCGTTATAGTGCATGCCCAGCCCGTGCTTATGCTGTCTGTTCCCAAGGTGATACCGCAATGGCTTGTCGTGTTTCACAATTCTGAATT
>NZ_LWFU01001150.1:0-8707 GCF_001635135.1 Oleiphilus sp. HI0080 | reverse complement strand
TCGGGATGATACCGGTCAGTAACTTGATTGCCGATGATGCGAAGTTTGAAGCTGGCTCTACTATATCTACTCGCGCCAACGACCTGCTGTACGGCGAGGCACTGTACGAGTACCACCAAGGGCGCTTTTTCGAGTCGCTCACCGTCTTGAATGTTGCGAAAGAGAAGGGTGGTATCCAGCAGCACGGTGACCACCCTTTGCTCGTCGAAGGCGGTTTAATGCTTGCGTATGGCATGACGCGAGAGGCCAAAAAGCATTTTGAGGCGTTGCTGAGTCCCGATATGACAGCGCTTGTAAGCGCCGATGCTAGAAATCAAGCGTGGTTCTACCTTGGCAAGGTCTTTTACTTGGAGAGTGACCTTGTTGCGTCTCAACGTGCACTCAGTGAAGTTAATGCCGAGAGACTCCTCGAATCGGACGAGTCACTGTACCTTGAATGGCGCTACCTAAATGCGCAGGTGTTGCTTCGAGAAGGGCGAAATGAAAATGCGGTTGCTACTCTAAATACTGCTGACGCGCCCACACAAAAAAATGCAACGTCATATACCCACTCGTCATTTGCCACCGATGACGACAGCCTTTCCGATAGAGCTCAACAAAATGATTTGTGGTCAGTTTATAGTTTATACAACAAGGCGCTTTTGAGCCTCGATCACGGAGAAGATCGTGCAGTTGTTATGGATGGTCTGCTCGCCGCGCAAGAGCAACTCAAGCGCATTTCGAATCAACATGAAGCAGAGTCTGGCTCTGATGAGCAGGCAGAGCGTGCCGCTTTGCGAGATCGCATTTATCTAAGTTTAGGGCAGATATCGCTGCAACAGAACGCGTTCGTAGAAGCCGTTACGTATTTGCAAAAGGTTCCGTACTCGAGCATGGTCTCAGATGAAGCACTTTTCCAATATGCTGTCGCGCAAAGCAATTTAGGGCAGCATGAACTTGCACTCGCAGCTCTAGATCGACTAAACACGCGCACCTTGTTCACGCCTTGGTTGCAACAAGTGCCTTATGCTCTCGCTTTTTTATATGAAAGACTTAATGAGCCAGCGCTTGCCGCTCAGGCCTATAGGGCGGCAGGCGACCATTACGATGGAATCCTGAAAACAATCAAAGAGCAACAAGCATCTCTTGACGAAGTTACGATTATTGCGGCGCTCGAAACCGCGTTCTCCTCAAGCGAAGACCAAAGCAATGACGATTATCTCAACGCTGGTCGATTAGAACCTAAGCGCTCGCAGAACAGCCGATGCGAAAATATGGCGCTCACTGAAGCGCTAGGAGAGCAATCAACGCAGCGCGACGCCTATGGCCGACTTCGCGTTCTGCCTTCCGATTTTTATCTTGTCAACTTGTTAGCGACAGAGCCGTTTCAAATGGCGCTGCGAGACCTTCACGAGCTTTACGATTTGCAAAATGGTTTAAGAACATGGCGCTCGCGATTAGATTCGTTCGCATTGATGCTTGAAACTCGCGCCGCACAGCGACAAAGCAAGTTGGCGGCAGTCAGATCGGATCTAACTGCGCAAGATGCTGAACTATGGACGCTGCGATTCAACGAATACAAGCAAGCAATTGATAAAGCATTAGTGGATGAAGATGTGCGATTTTTTATGGATGAAAGCCAAATCGCATTCAATGCCCAGATTATCGAAGCCAAAGAGACGCTTAAATCCTTGCCGGCCGGCGAAGAGCAACAAGAATTTAGCGCTAAGCTGGCGCGTGTTCAGCGTTATTTTGACTGGTGGGTTGCGGATCGCTACGGCGTTAACCGATGGGCCGCGCAACGAGAAATATCAGAGCTGGGCGAATCTATCGACGAGTTCGAAGCTCGACGCCAATACTTACAAGCCGAGATAGAAAACAGCGCTTTCCAATCCGGATTAGAGAGCCGTATTCTCGAGTCGGGGGTTCGTCTCGACACGCTCGCTTCGCAAATCGATGTTGTATTAGTAGCGACTAGAGGCCGTTTAATCGAACAGGTTTCCAGAGAACTAGACCGCCAATCTTCCGAGGTCGCGCAGTATCGTCTAGCATCGCGCCATGCCCAAGCGCGATTGTCCGATCAATTGTATCGACAGCGCAACGAGGAACAAACCGAGCAATCTAAAGAGTCGTCAGATCGCGTTAGATCAGAGGGGCAAAAACAAGACTCTGCTCTAGAAAACACACCGCTAAGTGCGCACGGCGCGCAAAACGACGACACGATAGCAAAGAAAGAAAGCGCTGGAGCAAGCGCGCGTGATGTTCTTTATAAAGAGGCGTCCGCATGATGAGGGGGTTTATTCAAAGCAGCCGCATGTATTTGCATTACTGCATGTATTTTAAGTACTGTTTAGTGACGACAATCGCGCTCTTCATTTCAGGTTGTCAGATGTTTCAATCGGAACCAGCACGTGTGGCAGATCCTGCACTTTTAGAGAGTTTGCGTCCTGCAGATATTCAGCCTGCAACATTGAATAATTACACACAGTCAGATGTGGATCTTGAAGATGTCATTGCCAATTACTCTGAGCTCTTGCCGCTGCTAGAGTCGCCCGAGGATCAACTAACCGTATTGCACCGCTTGGCAGATCTAAAATTACTCAAAGGTGAGGAAATCATGGCCGAGCAGGCCATTGACGAGCTCGATATTGCGATTGATGCCTATAAAGGTCTTTTGCAACGCTATCCCGATCGCGAGGTTAACGATCGCGTTTACTACCAACTAGCAAAGACCTATGACTTAAAAGGCGAGGTCGACAACTACCTTTCAACGCTCACGATACTAGTGGGTACTTTCCCGAAGTCAAAATACACGGCGGAAGCACAGTTCCGAAGAGGCGAAATCTTGTTTAGCGCTGAAGACTATGTTGGTGCCGAACAGGCTTTTGAAGCCACTGTTGCAGTGGGTAATAGTTCATTCTTGGCGAATGCGCATTATATGAAAGGCTGGAGCGAATTTAAGCAAACACGATACAACGACGCGCTGTTATCCTTCGTCGATGTACTCGATCTTGTGATGCCGGATAGCCTAAAAGTGGGTGAGGTAGAGCAGCGAAGCCAAACCATGGTTGAAGATTTGTTTCGCGTAATGGGGTTGTCACTATCGTATTTAGGTGGCGCTGACGCCCTAGAAAACCTCTTTAATGTTGCCGGCCACCGAAGTTACGAGATCGTCGTCTACGACCGCTATAGTGATTTGTTAATCAGTAAAGAACAGTACAGCGACGCGCTTTCTGTTTATCGCCGTTTCATTACCTTACACCCTCTGAATCTTAATGCGCCTCGCTATCAAGCCAACATTATCGGGACACTCGAAAAAGCAGGCTTTAAAGCCGAAATCTTTGAAGAGAAGGTTCGCTTTGTTGATGTATATGGAATAGGTAGTGCGTTTTGGTTAGTCAACAAAGACCAAGACCTAGAGCCTGTATTTACCGAGCTAAAAATATTGCTGCCCGAGTTAGCAGATCGTCACTACGTTCTTGCACAAAGAGCAGAAAAGCAAAATCAGAAGCAAGCGCGCGCAAGCAACTACCGAAAAGCGGCACGCTATTACGGCGATTTTGTCGTTGCATTCCCAAGCGAACGCCAAACGCCCGAAACGTTAATGTTACTTGGAGAGTGCCGGCTCGCTTTAGAAAACTGGGCAAGCGCAATCTACGCATTTGAGGCAGCAGGGTATTATTTTCCGAGTTACGACAAAGCAAATGAAGCCGCTTATGCGTCGATATTGGCCTACAATGGTTTTTCTCGCTCATGGGATGCGAACAACCCTCGAGTACTAACAGCGAATAAAGATTTACGGCAAAAGAGTCGCCTGCGCTTCGTCGACGAATTTTCGACAGACAGACGGGCAGACGACGTTCTTTACTCAGCCACGCAAGATGCTTTTGCAGAGCAAGACTATGTTCAGAGCATCGAACTTACAGAACGCTTACTTGACTGGCAACCAAGCCCATCAAACAAGGTACTGGCCGAGACCCGGATCATAAAAGCGCACAGCCTATACGCGCTGAAGGATTATAAATATGCAGAACTGGCCTATGTTGCAGCGATTAACGGCTTGCCGAGAAGCGATCAAAGGCGGATAGCGCTGAACGAAAACTTAGCTGCAAGTGTTTATCGGCAGGCGGAGCTTTTGTTAGGCGCTGGCGAAACGCTTGCGGCAATCGATGAATTGTTGAGAGTGGGCGTCGCTTCGCCCTCGTCGACCTTACGAACCAACGCGGAATACGACGCGATTGCTTATCTGATTGAGTTAAAGAAATGGCCAAGAGCCATTACTGAAATGCGCACATTCAGATCTCGTTACCCTCAGCATGCTTTGATCGACACCCTGGTACCGAAAATGGCCTTAGCATACCGGGAAACAAGGCAGTGGGAACTTGCTGCTGACGAGCTCAAGACCATGATTCTGCTTGCTAAAACGGATCAAGAGAAACAAGACACGCTCTACATCGCTGCAGAGCTTTATGATCGCGCCGACAACAAGGCAAAGGCGATATCTAACTACCGCTCTTATGCGAATACCTACCCTAATCCGCCGAGTGAATATATGGAGGCGGCTAACCGGCTCGCAGAACTTTATGATGAGACAGGTGACCAAATTAAGCGTCGATTCTGGTTAGCAAAACAGATGAAGACGGTGGATGCGCTCGGGAGCGATGCAGACCAGCGCATGGTTTACCTTGCCGCCTCGGCTTCTGCGGTGCTTGCGAACGACGCATTCACTCGGTACGCGCGCATAAAACTGAAGCTACCATTAAATGAGTCAATGGCGAAGAAAACGATCGCGCTTGAGCGTGCGATGCAGGCGTACCAAAAAACTGCTTCCTACGGGATTTCCAGCTTTTCGACAGAAGCCGGTTACCGTATGGCCGACATCTATGTGCAGCTTAGCCAGGATTTAATGAACTCTGATCGACCAAAGGGTTTAAACGAACTTGAATTGGAGCAGTATGAGATTTTGCTAGAAGAACAGGCGTTTCCATTCGAGGATAGTGCAATTGATATTCACGAGCAAAACGCGAGCCGCAGCTGGAATGGTATTTACGACGATTGGGTAAAGGAAAGTTTTGCATCGCTTAGAAAGTTGCTACCAGGGCGTTATGACAAGCCTGAATTGACGGGAGGACTTGTCGATGCGCTGCAATAAGGATTTACGCTGGGCTCTAGGGTTTCGCATGACCTTCTCCACCAGGGCGCTACAAGATCGTTTTAAAGCCGTCGCTTTACTTGCCTTAGTTTGTGTATATAGCGGCTGTGCTACAGTCCAAAAACCGGCAGCGGATGTTGCTGAAGTTCAAGACATTGAGGCGGAGAAGGTAAAAACGCAACAAGCGTTCGCGGCTATCGTTCAAATCCATAAAAATGGCGATATTGACGACGCGAAACAGGGCTATGAAGCGTTCTTAGAACGCTTTCCAAACAATACAGCAGCGCGCATTAACCTGTCGCATATTGCCCTGCAAGCAGAACAGTATGATCAAGCCGGCGCGTACATCTTGGAGGCGCTGCAGATCGATCCCAAGGAGCCTCAGGCGCTGATGCTAGCTGGTTTGATTGCTAGAGAGAAGGGGGATTTCGATGGCGCTGAGTCGTATTACCGCCAAGCACTCTCTGTGAACCCTGATTACATCCCAGCGATACGAAATCTTGCCATTCTCCTCGATCTTTATCGAGGCAGGCTCCAAGAGGCCCTGGAACTTTATGAACGTGCACAAGCACTTGAAACCGTACCGGATCCAAAACTAAAAGATTGGATCTTTGATATAAAACGCAGAATAGGGGAGCCGTGATGCGCGCATACTTCAAACTCCACCCTATAAGGGCCATCATGAGCACGCTTTTTTGTTCCGTTCTGTTGAATATTAGCGCTGCGCAAGCAGAAGATGATGTCATCGTTATCGAAGGTACGAGAATAAGGGGCAATCAAGAGTCTCCAACAATTCTTTACTTGGTTCCTTGGCAAGCCCCAGAAGTCGTCGCCTTGGATGCGCCAGCCGCTGGTCTCGCTATAACGCGTGCTTTACAACCTCTGGAACGCTCCGAGTTCAAACGCTTGATAAAATACCATCAGCACTTCAAGCAAGCGACAGATGAAATTCGATTGGGTGCACAATCCAATCAAGACTCAACGAGCGATGGACAGCCGTGAATCTTACAAAGCACTTTAGTGACAGCGCGTTTCGTTTCGCAGGCGACCGGTTTAGCGAGCGAGCATTCTCAATCGCACCTTGAAACACCTAACACTTCCCAGACTCCGCGCTGAGCACCAGGCAAATACCCCAAATTCGTCACAAAAAAAATGTGGCCAGCGCCCCATGTACACAAATCGCAACAAATGATTGCCGGATATAACCACATTTTGTCTTAAGTCTTTCTACAATTTTTAACATAGTACAGTGCGACCTCCTTGAAGGGGGTCGATTCTAAAGATTTGACCTTTTAGCTAGGAGTAATACCCAATGATCGAGACCATTATCCGCTTCTTCCAAGATGGCGGTTTTTTTATGTACCCCATCTCGCTCGTACTTGTCGTCGGTTTGATTATTGCGATTGAACGCTACTCCTACCTAAGCGTCGCCAAAATCAGCAATCGAAAGGTTTTTGAGCAGCTCTATAAAATGATCCGCTCAAAAGACTTTAACGGCGCGCTGAAATTCGCATCTAACTCTAAAAGCCCAATGGGCTTGATGATTGGTGCTGGACTTCAGCGATTGTCTCGTCGACAGGGTCGACAGGATATTGAGTACGCGATGGAAGAGGGCTTGCTCGAAGCGATGCCTCGACTAGAAAAGCGCACTCAATATCTAGCGACGTTAGCGAACATCTCTACGTTGCTTGGTCTATTGGGTACAATCATTGGCTTGATCGCGGCGTTCACTGCCGTTGCATCAGCAGATCCTGCGCAAAAGGCGTCGTTGCTTTCACAAAGTATCTCCGTTGCTATGAATACAACCGCGTTCGGCTTAATGGCCGCGATTCCTCTGCTACTTATTCATTCAGTACTTCAAGCAAAAACCAATGAAATTGTTGATAGCTTTGAAATGGCCGGTATCAAGGTGATGAACGTCATTAGTGATCGTCCTGTCGCTGCAGCACAACAACACGCAGCAACACCCCAACCAAAATCAGCCGCAGCGCCTGCCGCTTAACGACGACGCCTATTACTAAGTTTTAGAGGATTTGCCATGAGGCGCAGACATAAGCGGACTCGCGACGATGCTGATCTAGATATCACCGCGTTCATGAACCTGATGATCGTGTTAGTACCGATTCTATTGATCAATATGATTTTCGCACACACAGCTGTCTTAGATTTGAATTTTCCGCAATCCAATGCCTTGGATAATGAACAACAGGAAGAGCTGCAGCTACAGGTCATCATCTTAGAATCCCAGCTCGTTGTGTCGGACAATAAAGGTGGCATCATTAAAAAAATTGATAACCTGAAAGAGGAATATGATTTTGCATTACTGGGAAAGGTCATGCAGGAGCTAAAAGCGAGGGTTCCGGATAAGAAAGACATTACGATCATGGCTAAGAAAGAAACGTCATATCAAACATTGGTAAGCGTAATGGACTCCGTGCGGGCGTTCCCAACCGTGGTCGCTGGAAACCTTGTTTATGGCGAACTATTCCCAGAAATATCCATCGCTGACGCACCAGAGATTGTCACCAACAACGACGAAGTTGCGAAGGCATCTGCTAGCTCAAGCTCGAACTCAAGTAAGGTGGAATCATGAAAGAGTCCGCCAAAGCCAAAAGAATCAAACGGCATCAGCGAAGAGGGAAAAACCAAGGTAAATTAAACCTGGTTTCACTGATGGATATTTTTACAATTCTTGTGTTCTTCTTGATGGTTAACTCGGCCTCTGATGTTCAAGTAATTAATCAAGATAACGCGATCAAACTTCCAGTTTCCAGTGCCGAGCAAATGCCAAAAGAGACGCTAGCTTTGACGGTGACCGAGAGCGATATACTGATTAGTGGGCGTGCCATTGTGAAAATCAATGAGATCCGATCTTTTAATGGTGAAGTAGAGCCATTGCTAAAAGCAGAGCTTGACTATCAAGCTTCGCGTTCAAACGCTCCGGTCGCTGAAAGCGGACGTCCGATTACGATCATTGCCGACAAAGAATTGCCATATGAGTTGCTAAAGAAAATTATGACCACCTGTGTTGATGCGGGCTATGCGAGTATTTCTCTCGCTGTTAACCGTCAGACAAAGCAGGAGGCCTAAGTAGATGTTTAATCGAAATAGTTTGGCCTGGAGCCCAGAGCAGGGCGAAAAGCAGCGGATCAAGCGTATTAGCGCGGTTGTTTTACCTGTTTTTTTCGTGATGGCGGCCATCATTACTTGGAAAGACCTTCCGCCTCCTGAAAGAGCTGCATTAGAAAAGCTACCTCCAAACTTGGCTAAATTCGTCAAGAAGAAAGAAAAACCAAAACAGATCATCAAGAAAAAGGAAACAAAAGTAGAGCCCGAAAAACGGCCTGAGCCAAAGGTTGTAGAGAAACCAAAACCTAAGCCTGAGCCAAAAATCGTGAAAAAACCCAAACCAAAGATCAAAGCCAAACCTGAAGAGATTAAGGCGGCACGAGAGAAAGCACAAAACAGTGGATTACTCGCCATGAGTAGCCAGCTTTCAAAACTAAGCACTCTTGCTGAAAGCGTGAAACTCGATACACCAAAAACCGTGACAGCCAAACCAATTGCCCGAAAGGT